>JAITIA010000088.1 GCA_031279695.1 Prevotellaceae bacterium
ATGGTACGTTGCCGCTATTCTTTTGGGAAGTATGCTTGCTTTCCAATCGTGCAACAAGCAAGCCGGACGACAGATTGTCAGTCTTAACGGCGAATGGCAAATTGCCAAAACAGACGGGAAACTGCCCGACAAATATGCATCCACCACTCCGGTACCTGGGCTGGTGGATCTGGCGTTGCCGGCGCTCGACGTCATTGCTACTCCGGAGGTGGACGCCGCCAATGACGCAAATCGTCCATCATACGGATACAAGGAAGGCTGGTACTGGCATCGCCGCTCGTTCGATGTGCCGCGCACGGACGACGACGTTATCCAACTCAAGATATTCAAAGCGCGATACCATACCAAAGTCTATGTGAACGGACAGTTTGTCGGCGAAAACACTTACTGCTTCACGCCTTCGTATTTCAACCTGAAACCTTTTCTGAAACAAGGCAACAACGAGATTGTTGTCGGTATCGGATGCTATGCTCAACTGCCCGATTCTGTTCCCACCGGACATGATTTTGAAAAACTGACATATATTCCGGGCATATACGATAACGTGGAAATCACATTTTCCAACAAACCTTTTATTGAAAACATCCAGTGTGTTCCCAATATAAAGGATGAAAAACTTCGCGTCGTTGCCGAAATCGACGCTGAGCAAAGTCGGTCGGTGAAGTTGTCGTACTCCGTAAAGGAAAAGAGCACGGGCAAAGAGGTGGCGGCGGGAACTGTTAAGACCGCAGACTTTGAGATACCGATGAAGGACGCCACGCTCTGGACGCCCGAAACGCCTGTCCTCTACGAACTGACGCTTTCTACCGGCGCCGACTGTAAACGGGTAAACTTCGGGATGCGCACGTTCCGTTTCGACGCAGAAAGGAAAATCGCTCTGCTGAACGAACAACCCTTTTACCTGCGCGGAACCAATGTCTGCATATTCCGTTTCTTTGAAGACCCCGACCGAAAAGCGCTCCCATGGGACGCCGCATGGACGGTAAAACTCCACAAACGTTTTAAGGACATGCATTGGGAGATGGCACGCTACTGCATTGGCTTTCCGCCCGAACTATGGTACGAAGTCTGCGATAGTATCGGCTTCATGTTGCAGGATGAATTTCCACTGTGGGAAGGATACCCTGCTTCATTCACCTATCAGACGCCGCAGATTGCCGAAGAGTATCGCCGCTGGATGCGCGAACGCTGGAATCATCCCAGCGTCGTTATCTGGGATGCACAGAACGAAACGGTGGACAAGCGCACGGCAGAGGCATTCCGGCAAGTACGCGACCTCGACCTCTCTAATCGTCCGTGGGAAAACGGGTGGTCGGCGCCTGACCGACCGACCGACCCCGTCGAATCTCATCCCTATTTGTTTCAAGCCTACTGTGACATAAATCGCAAAGAACCGGAAGAGGGCTATAAAAAAGAATTTTTTGGCACTATCCGTAGGGCGGGCGGCGACGCAAGTAACCTTGCAGCGGTTGTCCACCATACAAGCGATATTT
This sequence comes from Prevotellaceae bacterium, assembly GCA_031279695.1. GTDB lineage: Bacteria > Bacteroidota > Bacteroidia > Bacteroidales > UBA932 > JAIRLF01. The sequence continues at coordinate 1,494 of JAITIA010000088.1, forward strand.
TTCCGAATCCTTCGCTAATCAACGAATACGGCTGGATATGGCTTAACCGCGACGGCTCGACCACCACGCTGACCGATTATATCTACGAGATGTTTTGGCAGGGCAGCACTTTGACGGCGCAGCAACGCCGGTACATCTACGCCCGCAATCTGGCAATGCTGACCGAATATTGGCGTGCGCATCGTCGCGCCGCCGGCATATTGCATTTCTGCGGACTTGCCTACTCGCGCTCCAAACCGCCGCGCGGACAGACGTCCGACAATTTTACGGACATTCTCAACCTGACATTCGAGCCGGAATTTTACAAATATGTCAAACCTTCTTTCGCACCTGTGGGTTTGATGATCGATTTCTGGGAGAAATCCTGCAATCCGGCAAGTATGGTCGAAATCCCTGTATTTGTTATCAACGACCTGCCCGAAAAGTTTGAGCAGAACGTTACGCTGACACTCGAAAGAGACGGCAAAACAATTACATCGATACAACAGAAAGTCCTTGCCGAAGGATACGAATCGAAAGCCTTTCCGTTTGAACTTAAATTGTCTGCCGAAGCGGGCGATTACCTGCTCCGTGCAGAAATCACACGCAACGGGGAAAAGGTATTCAGCCTGAGAGACGTGAAGATAAAATAACGAATCATGCTGAAATTGCTTTGGATTGCCACGCTCGGTAGAAGGTGCACGCCGACATCAACCTGCATCCATACGGGATGCAGGCTGACGTCGGCAAACAACGCAGTACCCCGCTAACATCGCAAATCAATTAAAGATGAATAAGATGATAAGAATAAATACAGAGTTCAACACTGCGCTTGCTTTCGGTGGACGCTTCACCATGCACGTGGTGCGACGTCCACCATACACGTAATGCGACTATGTACCACGTGCATCGTACAGTGTGTACCATGTACATCGTACACGGTGTACCACGTACATCGTACAGTGTGTACCACGTGCATCGTACACGGTGTACGCTCCGGCGTTATCGAATAGAATGTTAATTATTAAAATATTAAATATAAGTATAATGAAAACAGTTTTTATCTATTGTATTATGACGATATTCCTTGCAGGGTCGATAGAGGCTCGCGAATATCATGTTTCCGTTAATGGAAACGACGCAGGCAGCGGCTCTGAAGCTGCTCCCTTTAAAACAATCGGGCGGGCGGCAGAGGTCGCCTACGCCGGCGATGTGATTACCGTCCACGCAGGCACGTATCGCGAATGGGTTAATCCTCCACGCGGGGGCGAGAGCGACGAGCGGCGCATTGTATATCGCGCTGCCGCCGGCGAACGGGTCGAAATCAAAGGCTCGGAACGTATCGCCAATTGGCAAAAGGACGAGGGCGAGGTCTGGAAGATTGTGCTGCCAAACTCCTTCTTTGGCGACTATAATCCTTACAAGGACCTGATTTATGGCGACTGGTTCTGGAACAATTGGCGCGACCATCACACGGGCGAGGTATTTCTCAATGGCAAATCGCTCTACGAAGCCGATTCGCTCCACAAGGTACGCAATCCCGTTGCCAATAGCAAGATTATCGACCCCGAAGGCTCGACCTACGTATGGTATTGTCGGAGCGACGAGCAGACTACCACCATCTGGGCAAACTTCCATAAATATAATCCCAACAAAGAAGAGGTGGAAATCAGCCTCCGCCGCACCTGTTTCTATCCCTCCAATCCGGGTATCAACTATCTGACCATACAGGGCTTCCACATCAGCCAGGCGGCAACGCAGTGGGGAGCGCCAACAGCCGAGCAGATTGGCATGATTGCCACCCACTGGAACAAAGGCTGGATTATTGAGAACAACGTTATCAGTAATTCAAAATGTTCGGGTATTACGCTGGGTAAGGAACGCGGCACGGGACATAACGTGTGGCTGAACGACCAGAGTATCGACGGTTCGCTGCACTATATCGAGGTGGTTTTCCGTACCTTGCGCAACGGCTGGAGCAAGGAGAATATCGGCTCGCACATTGTCCGCAACAACGAAATCTTTGCCTGCGAACAGACAGGTATATGCGGCAGCATGGGCGCGGCATTCAGTATTATAGAAAACAATTATATCCACCATATATGGACAAAGCGACAGTTCCAAGGAGCCGAAATTGCAGGCATTAAGTTCCATGCCGCAATCGACACGCGGATAGGCAATAACCGCCTCCACAGCGTTGGGCGCGGGCTTTGGTGCGACTGGATGACGCAGGGTACATGGATATACCGCAACCTGTTCTACGACAACGACCTCGAAGACATATATGTTGAAGTCAATCACGGACCTTATCTTGTGGAGAACAATATCTTCGCTTCGACGGTCAATATCTGGGACATGTCGCAGGGAGGCGCATTTGTGCACAATCTCTTTGCCGGCAGTGTCCGCGCCCACCCTGAACGTGGACGATATACGCCCTATCACCTGCCCCACAGCACCGAAGTTGCGGGTCTTTCGATTATTATCAATGGTGATAATCGTTTCTACAACAACCTCTTCTTGCCCGTCAGCCTGAAGGAGAAACTGTCGTATGGCACAGCCATATACAATAAGACGGGCTACCCGTCGTTTATCGACTGCAATGCATATTACAATGGCGCACAAGCGTATGAGAAGGAAGAGCACAAGTTGGTGCAGCCCGATTTCGACCCTGAATTCCGCCTCGAAGATAAGGGTAATGAAGTATATGTGTCGTTTACCTTACAGGGACTTGCCAATTTGCCGACAAGCACGGTGAATACCGAGCGACTTGGTAAAGCCAAAATGCCCAAACAGGCTTACGAACAACCCGACGGGTCGCCAATCGTTATCAATTATGATTATTTTGGACGACAACGCGGCGAACGACCCGCTCCCGGACCCTTTGAGCAGATAAAAGACGGGGAAGTACGGCGGAAAGTATGGTAGAATTTACGATTTTAGATTAAAAAGAATGTTCAAAACTCTGTGCTTCCTCTGTGAAACTCTGTGTTATGAAAATTACACGGAGAGCCACAGAGGTACACAGAGAATTATGAAGTCAATTACGAATTATTCATAACAGAAAAGAACTTTGTGATCTTAGTGCCCTTTGTGGGAGTTAAAAAACAGAAAAGAACTTTGTGAGAAAATAATTAATAAAAATGAAAACAGTGTTTATTATAAGAAAAGTCAGTTTATGTGCCGTTTGTTTAACGGCAATGTCGCTGTGTGTTGCGGCAAAATCAGTAAAAATCATCTCTCCCAACGGACAATTGGAGGTACAGGTGTCGGTCGATAACAAAGTGTCGATGAGGCTTTGCGCCAACAATAAAGTACTGATGGAGATAGACAGTATTAAACTCGAAACCGACAGAGGGCTGATGCCGTCGGCAGGCGCGAACATCCGCAGGGTGCGCACGAGTTCGACTGACCGCGTGATTAAACCGGTGATTCGGGAGAAACGGGCTGAAATTCCGGAACGGTATAACGAGGCCATCGTGGAGTTTCGAGACAAAACCGGACTGCAAATCCGTGTGTACAATGACGGAATCGCGTACCGGTTTGTCCTGAACCTCCCCGGCGACCTCAAAGTCTTTAACGAGCACGCCCGTTTCGTGTTCGACAAAGAGGCAAGCCTTACCTTCCAGAAGGACAGTAACCCCAACAGCGCATACGAAAATCCGTACATCACCTCACGCATCGACAGCCTGAGCGTGGGCGACATGGGGCACTTGCCGGCGCTGGTGCAAAACGGCGCAGGCGACTGTATCCTGCTGCTCGAAGCCAACATTCGGGACTATCCCTGCACGTGGATCAGGAAGTCAGGCAGCGGACTGGTCTCCCATCACTGGGGCATTCCCACCGGCTACAGGGGCGGCAACAGCGAGTTCGACCGGAAAAGTACCACCGGCAACGGGGACGTTATTGCACAGACCAAAGCGTCGCGCGATCTTCCATGGCGGGTATTTGCCGTCGCTCAAAAGGAGACGGAACTGCTGACCAACCAGTTAGTGTACCTGCTGGGCGAGGAGTGCAGAATCGAAGACCCGTCGTGGATAAAGCCGGGCTGGGTAACCTTCGACTGGTGGTCGAAACTGGGTATCTATGGCGTGGACTTCAGGGCAGGCGTCAACACCGAAACAGCGAAATACATGATTGATTTCGCGGCGGAGTTCGGCCTGCGCTACTTCCTGTTCGACTTGGGATGGACGCACAGCAACGACCTCACGCAGACTGTTCCGGAACTCGACATGCCGGAAGTGATACGCTATGCCGAAACAAAAAACGTCGATGTGATGCTCTGGGTAACGTATGCCCTGTTCGACGACCAGATGGACACCGCCTTACAGCAGTTCCGGAAGTGGGGGATAAAGGGAGTGAAGATCGACTTCATGAACCGGTCGGATCAGGAAGTCGTCGGCTTCTACTGGCGGGCGGCCGAAGCGTGCGCCAAATACAGAATGGTCGTGGATTTCCACGGCGCATACAGCCCCGACGGACTGCGACGGGCGTATCCGAATGTGCTGACCCGCGAAGCGCTGATCGAATTCGAGTTCAACGGCGTGGCAAATATCGACAATCCTGACCATCACTGCACCCTTCCTTTCATCCGCAATGTAGCCGGCCCGATGGATTATATCCCCGGCACAATGAACAATGCGACCCGAAAGGACTTCCGTCCCAATGGCGACAAACCGATGGGACAGGGTACGCGGGCGCATTCGCTGGCAATGGCGGTCATTACCGAAAGCCCCATGCAGATGCTGTCGGATGCGCAGCCGCTCTATTATCGTGAACGCGAATGCACCGAGTTCCTGACGCAAATTCCCGTCGAATGGGACGAAATTGTACCTATTGACGGGAAAGTGGGGGATTATGCGGCGCTTGCCCGACGCAGCGGAAACAGCTGGTACGTCGCCGCCATTACCGACTGGACGCCGCGCACCATGGAAATACGTTTCGACTTTCTGGACGAAGGTAAAACGTACCGCATGGACATAATCAGGGACGGCGTCAATGCCGACAGGTGCGCAAACGATTATAAAAAGGAAACGCTCGAAGTAAAAAAAGGCGATAAAATAAACGTAAATCTGGCCTCCGGCGGCGGCTGGATAGCGAAAATAGTGATTTTTTGATTTACGATTTTTGATTAGTGATTTTTGATTAGTGATTGGTGATTTAATAGACAAAGAAATAAACGAAATAATAAGATGAAAAGACAAATTTTAATGTTATTGACAATTACGTTTTTGACGAGTTGTGTAAGTACAAAAAGAATGGCGGGTTATGTTGAGTCTCGGTTTATTGAGCCTTACGTCAATAGGGATTCCGGCAATATTGTTTTTGATTATACGGAATTGGACAGTATCGATAAACCGGTGGTTGCAACAAAATTGAAATCACTGTTTATTCCTGCAATTTTTTATTGGCAGTGGAACAGGACAATAAAATGCAAAATCGACCCCCGCACAGTTGGACAAGCATTTCAGGAGCATTTTCTAAACTTTGCCGACGAATTAAATCTGTATGAAAAATTACAGGGACGCCAATTAGAAATCAAACTGGAAAAAATCCCCAACAGTTTCATTTATACGGATAATGGTTTTGCAATAATATATATTTATGGATATATGATGTCTTCTAAGGAAGCAATACTTCCACAGGTGAAAAATCTGGTTATCAGCTACAAACTGACCGACGCCAAACAAACAGTACAGGAAGGAAGAATTGAAATCGCAGATAAAAACGAGCCAATCTACAATCAATTGAAATTAGTAAAGACATTTACATGGTCGTATATCGACGTGTTCAAACACAACAATAAAACAATGGCACAAGAAACTGTCGAACAATTATTAACCGATATTTAGAGTCCGTCCGAAAAGTTGAGTTTTCGGACAGTTACCACTTGGTGATACGCTAAGTTACCACTTGGTGATCCGCTAAGTTACCACTTGGTGTCTGTCTATAAAGTCAGTCGAAATATTATTGTAACATGAAAGGCTGAGCAATCCGTAGGATTGCATCGCTCGGTAGAATCGGTTGCCAAAGAATTTCCTGCATCCTGTAAGGATGCATCCCTGCGGGATGCAAATGCGTGTGTGTGATGATGTTCTACCGAGCGATGCATCTCGCAGAGATGCAAAAAACCGCAGCTGTCATGCCAACAGCGCAGCCGTCTGCGAAGTGCTTTGTATTCATATTATGCTCAGGAAGTTTGCCGTTTCAAAAAGTTTCACTATCTTTGCATCGTAATTATAAAATTAAATTATTTGTTAATATTTAAATATTAACAAATTAAATATTATTAAGATGGTGAAAATATTGATTAAAAATACGGTTGCAGTAACCCGTCCCGACAAAAGAAAAGAGTTTGCAAGCAAAGTGCATCCGGCGGAAGTTTTGCACAGAGATTTGACAATTTGGTATTTATGATATTTGATTTTTGGAAAAATTATCTATGATAAAGATAAAGAAAACAGGAAATACAAAAAATAGAAATATACAAGTATGCTTACAAATATTAAAATAGAAAACTTCAAGAAGCTGGAATGCATATCATTTCCGCTTTCGTCGTCTGTTGTGATTATTGGTCCGAATAACTCCGGAAAATCTACCGTTTTTCAAGCATTGTGTTTATGGGAAATAGGGGTGCGCAGTTTTATTGCTGCAAAGGAACAAAAAAAACTAAACAAAAATAATCGAGTTACACTTAATCGCAAAGACTTATTAAACAGTCCTGTTGAAGATGCCCGTTTTTTGTGGACAGAAAAAAAAACAGCGACAAACGGAAACGGAAATAAGAATGTAATTCTCTCCGTCGAAATAGAAGGCGAGGAAGAAGGGAAAAAATGGGTTTGCAGAGCTGAATTTTATTATTCTAATGCAGAATCTTTTTCCTGCGGAATAACAAAAGGATTAGCTGAAATCACAAAATTGTTTAATGAAGACAAATCAATTCATTTCGGATTTCTTCAAGCAATGTCGGGAATTTCAACTATAGAAGACAAACTAATGCGCGGCTCTATTGAAAGAAGATTGGGCGAGGGTAAAACGGCAGAAGTTTTGAGAAATATTTGTTATGAAATTTTGTATCCCGAAGTGTTGCGCAATAAAGATTATAATCCGGAGGACAGTTGGAATAAACTGAAAAAAATAATTAAAACAATGTTTGGTGTTGATTTACTCGAACCGGAATATATAAAATCGTTGGGAACGGTAAAGTTTGAATTTGTTGAAAACAAAATCACTTATGATATTTCGTTGGGCGGGCGCGGGTTTTTACAAACATTGCTATTATTTGCATATATATTTGCTAATCCAAATACAGTATTATTGTTGGACGAGCCTGATGCACATTTGGAAGTTATCCGCCAAAGAGAAGTATTTCAGAAAATTAATGAAGTGGCGCAGGAAACTCAAAGCCAAATTATTATTGCCTCCCATTCGGAGGTTGTACTGGATGAGGCAGCTGACGTTTCAACTGTAATTGCTCTTATTGAAAATAAGGCAATTCCATTAAATGTTTCCACAAAGTCGCAATCAATAAAAAGAAATTATTATAAACTTATTTCTTTATTAGATAAAAAAGATATTCCGGCAGAGATATCTGAAAAATTAGATACAATTTACGAATTATTGAAATAATATGAAGCGCAGAAGTGCGCAAAACAACCAACAACCAGATAATGACGGAAATATACACACAGGACAAAATTTTTGACAGAAACGATATGCCGGCAAAAGGCGAATACGAAAACTGCGTTTTCAACGGCTGCAACTTTGCCGACAAAGATTTTTCTGAATTTAAGTTCACCGAATGCAGATTTAACGCTTGTAATTTTAGTTTGGCAAAACTCAGCAGGACAGCGTTTAGGGAGGTTAAATTCAAAGACTGCAAAATGTTGGGGCTTCGCTTTGACGCCTGCAACGAATTTGGACTTTCATTTTCATTTGACGGCTGTCAACTAAACCATTCTTCGTTTCACAAAACAAAAATTAAAAAGACGATTTTCAAAAATTCGCAGTTACATGAAACCGACTTTGCAGAAGCCGATTTGACTGGTTCAGTATTTGACAACTGCGATTTGACACGAGCCATTTTTGACAATACAATACTTGAAAAAACCGACTTCAGAAACGCCTGCAATTATTCCATTAATCCTGAAACTAACAGAATTAAGAAAGCAAAGTTTTCAATTTCGGGCATTGCGGGGCTTTTGGACAAATACGATATTGACATTGAAAAATAATGTCCGTAAAAATCCGATAAAAAAGACTGAGGATCCATGATTTCTATGGTAATTTATTCCCGAAAATCACAGTACCTCAATCTTTTTTTCAACCGCAATTTACGATAGCGCCGCTACTGCCGACCCAATAAGGTTGGCGTTTTCCTGTTGCGGAATATTAACGCGCACCTCGCCGTAGCCAAACTCGCCCAGCAGTTTATGCAGTTCGTCGAGGACGATTTTGTTGTAGTCGGTATCGCAGTCGTCGTGACTCCAGAAGAGGCTGCCTTCCGCTGTCAGACAGACCTTTTTTATTGAACCGTCGTGCGAAATCAGCGCCAAAGTCAATCCCGCCAGCGAAGCAGCCACCAATTTTGCCGAGCGCTGATATATTTGGCGAGCAACGCGAACATACTGTTCCTTATGAATATCGGGATAATTCATAATGGTAGTAAGTTTTTGAGCGTCGAATTTTGCTTCGAAGCGGTCGTTGGGAAACACTGCCTTGAGAATTTCGCCAAGATACATTCCCGACACCGCCTTTTCGAAGCGTTGCCGTCCGGCGCTGTCCGACAGGCTGTCCACCGTTTCGTCAATTGCCGTCAGATAAGGCGGCACAAAGTTGCCGGATTCGAGATTGATTGGAACCAGCCCTTTTTGAGTATATTCGGGGTTAAGTTTCGCAATTTTATCGGAGTGGATAAAGGTTGCCATGTTTGTTCCCGTTCCCACAATCAGCCCGATATGCGCCTGAGCGTCCCTGTCGGTGAGCCCCGAAAAGAGGCTGGCGATGGTATCGTTAATAACGTTGATATTGGTAAATTGGGCTTTTTCGAGATTGTCGTTCAGATATTTCATCAGAGGCTCGCCCACATTTTCGTTCACCATTTCCTTAATATCAACGCCTTTAGTCCAGCGCAGCAGTTTGGCGTCGCCCGAAAGCGCGGGTTCGGCGGGATACGAGAAGCAGTAGCCTATCGATTTCACTCCGTCGAGGTTAAGTTCGCTGATGAGGTCGGCAATTTCCTTAAACAGGTTTTCGCGCGTAAAGCCTGCATCCTTCATTTTCGACAGGTCTTTTTTGAAACCGTTTTCGGGATGAATGTGCGGTTTACCGTCGATAAATTCAACAATTGCAGCGCGATAGTTTGTTCCGCCCAAGTCGAGCACCAGCGCTTTCCCTTGGCTGATGTTTTTGTTTGGATTGATGTAGGTTGGCAAACATTGCACCTGCATGTCGTTTTGCGCCAAGCCTTTTTCGGTCTCAGCTTTGAGAGCCAAAGCAATCTCTTTCAGTTGCTCCGGGGTCAGTTCAAAAATATTATCATTTAATATCATATTTAAAAAAATTTATATATTTAAAAACATTTAATTTTCATTTTGTAACTTCGGGTTTGGCGACAATAAATGGCGCTTTCAACTGTGCGTTGTTTTTGGTTACTTCCAGTTCTTCAAACAATATCGCGTCGGGAACGATGTAGGTAACCAGCGCCCCGTGCGCTCCTGTTGTGTAAAAATATTCCTGGTCGGACGTTCCCACAATTCTTTTGAACGATTTGAGGTTAAGGTCGGGCAGCGAAACGCCGCTCACCCGTTCTTCGCGTCCGTCGCTGACATAAACGCGGTATATTTCACGCGGCGATGTGCCTGTGCTGTTGCGCACTACGTATGCATATTCGAGGTCTTCTTCCTTGGCGGCGGCAAGCAGTTTTTTCCTGATTTCGACGGGGCTGAATGTTATATTTGACGTACACAGAATATTTCCGGGTATTATCTGATTGTTGTGTGAGTCGAAAGTGTGCCGGCAATGACCGTTGCTGCGGGGGAATTTTTTTGTGGGCGTTCTTCCGTTGAGCATGTTTTTCAGCACGCCGTTTTCTATCAGTGTCAGTTCTTTATCGGGTTTCACGCCCTCGTTATCCACAGGATAGTAGCCGTCGAGTTTTTTCCCTTTATACGATTCTGTTCCCGACAGAGATTTCAGGCTCAGCGCCCGCGACATTACTTTTTTATCCTTCATCATTTCCATATTGTTGCCCGATCCGGAGCGTTCGACTGAGGCTCGTCGGGCATACAGCACAGAAATCTGCGACTGCAGGATTTCGGGAACTGCCTGACCTTCAAAAAGTACCGGTCCGCAGTACGATTCTTGCAACATTGGCGCCTGACTCAGTTCGATAAATTTCCTGATAAAGATTTCGCAGGTGTCGATAAATTGCTGTAATGCAGGCATTTGTTCAAAAGTTGTGTGAGCAATCTGCAAACTTTGATCAATCGACTGTCCGTCGCCGGTGATTGTGGACAAATGCATCCGTACCTGATAATATGTGTCGGGCATGGCGATTTCGGTATTTTCTGTATTACAGATATATTGCATCGAATTGCGCACCACAACTTCGACCGACGATTCGAGAATATCGGGATATTTTTTCACTATTGCGGATGATTTTACGGCATAATTTTCCCAAAATGCTTTTTCCGACATTGTTTTTGCCGGATCGATTATCAAACTGACGGACTCCACTTTGTCGAAATCGGGCAAATTCAAGTCTTCTTCGTCGAGTTTTTGCTGTGCGATGACCGCCATTTTTGCCTCGTAGTTTTCTGCAGCATTTTTATACATTCTGTCCACATCTGCCCACACCGGAACTGTCAGTCCGCTGTTTTCGCGGCTCACGTAACGATAATAATTATAGGGATTTCTAAAATTTGTATTGTTACGATTATAGTCGCCAACCAGAACTTTGGGTGCGCCGTTTCGCAGGTTGTGTTCCCTCACGACAGCCACCGAGCCCAGAACAGCGTTGATTTGCAGCCGTTTTGTATCAATCAAATTGTAATTGATAAAAAACGGAGGTTTCAACTTGTCGATTCTCAGTTGTTCCATATTTCGGTCTATCTCTTTTTTAATAACCGAGATAACCTCGTTTTTCTGTGCCGATGCACAAACCGCCCACATCATCAATAAAAGCGGTACAATAAATTTATATTTCATTTTCATTTTTACTGTTTTTTATTTATAAAGGTACGCAGATGACGCAGATTATACTGATTTGCGCAGATTTTTATCTGTAATCCGCTGTGTACTTTTAGTTATTAATCTTTTTTACTGTTTTTTATTATCTTATTTTATATCAATCGTAAATCGTAAATCGTAAATCGTAAATCGTAAATCTCACGGTCTTTCGAGCACCGGAGGTTGATTTTGGGATTTCGATTTCTTTTGTGTTTCAATCATTTTGATATACAATGTTGGAGTTACTGCCGACACAGGAATTGAGCCCGATTCAGCGCCGCAAGCGCCGTTGAAAGCGCCGTATTCGGTTCCGCAGGCGGCAACCTGCGAGAATATCGACAGGGGCGTGCCAATCAAATCAACGCCGCGCACCAGTTCGTCGGGGCGACCGTCGGCATATATCCTGTAAACAATCAGCGGGGTAACGTTAAAAGCGTTAGGCATATACCTGCCGGTGGTTGTGAAGCCGCCCGAAACTTTGTCGAACAAATATCCATACTCTTTATTTTCCTGTTTCAATTGCTGAACAAGTAAATTCCGCAATTGTGCTTCGGTTTTCGGGGCGCTGGTTTCGATAATCATATTCGACTGTCGAGTTACGGTATTTAACTGAATTATAGCGCGTCCATGTCCGTTAGAGTTTGGAAAGCCGGTGATAGGCGTGCGGCTCATGAGAAAGGATTTGAGCACGCCGTTTTTCACAATTTCAACCTTCTGACCGCGCACGCCTTCGTCGTCGAAAACATAGCTGCCATTGAGCGGAATTCCTTTATATTTTTTGATAATCGGGTCGAAATACATGGTAATATCAGCAGGCAGTACCTGTTCGCCTACTTTTTTCTTGAATGTTTGAGCGTCGCCTTCCTGCTTGAGACGAGCGCCTTCGATTCTGTGTCCAAAAATTTCGTGAAAAAAAACGCCGGCAGCTTCAGGCGTCATCAGCGCCGGACCGGTGTATGTTTCGGCGACGGGCGCCTTGCGCAAGGCTGAAATCATGCGGCTGAGATCGTTAGCGTCTTTAATAATTTCCTCGTCGGAAGGCAGGTCGCGAATATCGTGAGCAAAATACGATTTGTAGAGCGGCAGCGACATTCCGTCGTCGGCGGTTGTCGAAACGTTAATTAATATTCTGAATGCATATTTATTTTCAACAATTTCAGCGCCTTCGGTATCAACAAAATATTTACGCTCCAACTCGACCTCCATCGACGCCGAGCAGTCGTAGATATCTTTATTGGCAGAGAATATTCCGCTGTATTTTTTCAGTTTTGCTTCCCATTCGAGCGGTTTAAATTTCAGATTATCAAAAGGGATAAGGGGTTCGAAATAGGTTTCGCGCAGTTCTTTGGAAAAGTCGTCCGACTTGTCCTCCGCCGCAACCTTAACGGCGACATTGGCTTTGATGTGTTCAAACTTTTTGACCTCATTTTTGTAAGCCTCGTCGGTAGTTTTCCAGATTGTGGTTTTGATAGCCTGTTCGTTATTCTCCAGAGCCAGAGTCAAAAAGCGCGACTGATTGTCCTGACCGGCGTCCTTCAGTTCTCTGGTATTGTCCATTTCGTAACTTCCCACGCGCAGGTCGATATTGAACATGCGCAAATGGGTTGGGGCGCTGTATATCACATTCCCAAAGGATGTTGCAATATCGTAAGCCTCATAATCCACCACTCTGTAACCCATATAATATGCAGGAATGGGTTGTTCTTTCAACAAAATGTAATTTCTGTTGATTTCGTCCTTCAAAATATTCACAAGATTATCCTGTTTATTTTGAGAAAATGCTGTCTGCGACGCGACCAGACAGATAAATATTAATATAACTTTGTTCATATAACATGTATTAAATTAGTACGTTACGGATGCAAACGGAGCTTATTATCCACGTCAAAATCCGGCGTAAAGGTAAGTATTTTTTTTGAAAAAAAAGATTTAGCCAAAAAATTCATAATTCATAATTCATAATTTTGTATTACCTTTGCGGAAAAATTTGTGTAATTATTTATATTATATTATCATGAGAAACATTGTTTTAGTATCTTTATGTTTTATCTGCATGACCTCATGCAATCGAAAACCCGATGTACAATGGGTTGTATCAACGCCCGAATATTCGTGGAAAATACAAAATTCCGACAGTATCGAATTTGCGAAAGGCAATAAATTTGACGTCGAAGTGGACGTGGCAAATCCGCTGCAAACTATCGACGGATTTGGCTCGTGCTTTAACGAACTGGGCTGGACTTCGCTGAGCGCTTTGAACGAGGCGGATAGAGAACACATTATGAAAGAACTCTTTGCGCCCGGCGTCGGCGCAAATTTTACCATTTGCCGAATGCCGCTCGGCGCTAACGATTTCTCGCGCGATTGGTATTCCTACAACGAAACAGAGGGCGATTTTGAGATGAAAAATTTCAGTATCGCCAACGACAGGGAAACCCTGATACCCTTTATCAAAAACGCGCTCAAACACAATCCCGACGTCCGTGTATGGGCGTCGCCATGGTCGCCGCCCACGTGGATGAAGGAAAATAAACACTACGCCTGCCGACCTCTCAACGACCCCTATTTCGACCTGAGTTTCAGCAACGGTATGCGCCCCGAACAGGAACGCGCCGAAGGCTTGAACATGTTTATTCAGAACGACGCCTACTTTAAGGCTTATGCCCTGTATTTTGCCAGATTTGTGGAAGCATATCGCAAGGAAAATATTAATATTGCAATGGTTATGCCGCAGAACGAGTTTAACTCGTGCCAGCCTTTTCCAAGCTGTACGTGGACGGCGGCGGGGCTGAACACTTTTGTAGGCAAATATCTGGGTCCGCAAATGCAGGCGCTTGGCGTGGAACTGATGTTCGGAACAATGGAGCGCCCCAATCATCTGCTGGTCGATACGCTGCTCAAAGACCCGCAAAGCAGCAAGTATATCAAAGGAGTAGGTTTTCAGTGGGCGGGAAAAGAATCTATCGGTGCAATCCACAAAAACTATCCGTCAATGAAACTCTATCAAACTGAACAGGAATGCGGTAACGGTAAAAACGACTGGCGACATTGCCAATATGCATGGAGTTTGATGAAACACTATCTCCGAAACGGCGTAAACGTTTATAATTACTGGAATACCTCGCTCGAAGAAGGAGGAATGAGCCGCTGGGGATGGCGGCAAAACTCGCTGGTTACGGTAAACGCAAAGGAAAAAACCTACAAATTTACCTGCGAATATTATCTGCTCAAACATCTGAGCCATTATGTGCGCGGCGGAGCGGTATTTTTACCCGTGTCGGGAACATCGGACAATGTGCTGGCGTTTAAAAACGCCGATGGCAGTTATGTTGTGGTGATATATAACGAAAAGAATACCAGAGCAAAACAGACAGTCAAAATTGGCGACAGCATTATTTCGGTATCGTTGCAACCCGATTCGTTCAATACCATTGTAATCAAATCCCGATAAACCCCAAAGCAATGATAATCAAATTGCCCGATGGCACTACATCTGCCATTCTGACAAACGAAAGCATTGCCAGCCTGCCCGCCCGTCTCAAGGGCGAGCAGGTTTTTGTACTGACCGACCGGAAAGTTTATTCGCTGTACGGCAATGCATTTCCCCCAAATGAGGGCGTAATTGTTTTGCCCGACGGCGAAAAAAACAAAACGCTGGATACCGTTGCCGCCGCAGTGCGCCAACTGATTGCCAAAGGCGCTGACCGAAAATCGTTTATCCTTGGCATTGGCGGCGGAATAGTGTGCGATATAACGGGCTTTGTGGCGTCGATTTATATGCGGGGACTGCGTTTCGGCTTTGTGCCAACCACCCTGCTGGCGCAGGTGGACGCAAGCGTCGGCGGAAAAAACGGCGTAAACTGCGACGGATACAAGAATATGATTGGCGTTTTCAACCAGCCTGAATTTGTTCTGTGCGACGTTAATATGCTCGATACCTTAGATTGCCGCCAACTCAAAGCAGGTTTGGCAGAAGTGATAAAAAGCGCCCTGATTGCCGACGCCGAACTGTTCCGTTATTTGGAAAACAATATCGCGTCGATTTTAAATCTCGACAAAAACCAACTGCGTTTTATTGTTGAACGCAGCATAGCAATCAAAGCACAAATTGTTGAAGCCGACGAAAGGGAAGCCGGCGAAAGAAAAAAACTGAATCTGGGACATACAATCGGTCATGCCATTGAAAAACAGTCGAACAACAAATTTCTGCACGGCGAGGCGGTCAGCATCGGCATGGCAATGGCGGCATACATGTCGGCACGTGTCGGAATGCTCTCGGAGAGCGAGTTAAAGCGAATTTTACATCTGCTGGAATGGGCAGGCTTGCCGCTGTCGGCGGGTATTCCAACGAAAAAACTTGTGGAAGCGGTTGGAAAAGACAAGAAAAAACATGGCAACACCGTAAGTTTTATATTTAATAAAGGTATTGGCAATGTGGAAATAAAAGACATTTCAATTACGAATTACGAATGGGGTAACAAAAATTTACAATTATAATGAAAACATCTAATATTTAACAGTTTAATGATGAAAAGAACAGTATTTATATCTATTGTAATTGCTTTGTTTCTATGGTCGTGCACCGAAAAACAGGGCATGTCCGATTATGGTCAGGCGAAATATACCATAAATCTCGACAGTATAGAATCGACGAAAACGCCGCTCAAACTTTCTACGATTTTTAAAAGTATCCGCACCATTATTCTTGAAGATCACGAATATGCAGTTCTCGGACAAATAAACGAAATACAGGTGTTCGACAATAATATATTCGTACTTGACAAAAGAAAAGCAAAGAAACTGTTTGTTTATGATATGAATGGCAAATATTTACGTGAAATCGGAAGTCAAGGTCAGGGACCGGGAGAATATAGTTATTATTTATCGGATTTTTGTATTGATACCCTTAAAAGACAGATATATTTGCTTGATCCACCGAGAGTTCACGTTTATAATTGGGAGGGAAAACATATAAAATCCATACAAATTAAAACAAACGAGTTTGGATGCCAATATATAACCTTTTGTAACAATAGGTTATATATAGCAATTACTTCATGGTCTTCAAGCAATCCGGGAAATCTGATTCTGGAACTAAATCCCGAAACCGGAGAACAAAAGGAATACCTTGATGCAAATGTTTATAACTGTGGATGGAATGGAGATGAATTTACACCATCCAATTTTTTTATTGACAAATTGGGCGGCACTCCAAAATTTAAGGCGCTGTACATGAACTCTTTCATGAAAATTGATAAGGACAGTATTTATCCATATCTGACAGTAACACATAAAGAATGGGTGCGGAAATCCGACATCCTGTCCCAAGAAAAACTGAGAGAACTCGACAAGATACAGATGAACATAATTGATGAAAAGAGAAGAGTATTCATCAGACGTCATAATTATGTGGAAACCAATAGATATATCTGTTTCCAGGATATGCCTCCAATATTGATAGACAAGCAGACCGGTGAGGCTAAAAGGTACTCATATTTGGAAAACGATTTGAAAAATAAAGAAAATGTGCCTTCAACTCCTCCCTATATTGCGTTTTACAATTCCAACAAAGCGTATGAATATCTGGAAGAAGAATGTACCAATCTGTTTGTAGAACATCTTAAAACAGGCAAACTCGTTGATGATCTGGATAAAAAAGATGAATTACTGAAAATAAAAGACGAATATTTTATTCTTTTTGAATATGAATTCAGGTAAAATAAAAATGTAATTCTCGGCTAAATCTTTTTTGAGTCCTCATATTGCTTGAGATGCTATAAAAATTTATTCTGAGGCTGCTTGTCGTTGGGTGAACAACCTGAATTGGAGTAAAAAGTTAATAACTATGGAAATTGTATATCAAAAGTCATGAAGATTTTTGCATATTATCAAAAAAAGCAGTACCTTTGCACCGTAAAATTTTAGGCGCTTGGATTTTCTCGATTTTTATGTAATTTTGCTCAAAATTTTATACGGTCATGAATGAAAGAATTATCAATAACCGACAGTAAAACAGATGATTATTCGTCTTTGTTGAAAAAATACGATTTGTTAATAGAAGATTATTTGACGTATTTGACTCTGGAAAAATCGCTTGCGGCGGCTACTATTTTGGCATACAACGATGATTTACAAAAACTGAAAGCCTTTATGATAGCACAGGATATTGTTCCTGAGAATATTACCTCTGAAAATATAGAATCGTTTCTGGCAGATATTTACGACAGAGGATTGAACCGCACCTCTCAGGCACGGATACTGAGCGGTATAAAGGGTTTGTTCAAATTCATGGAAATGGAAAAACGAATAACCGTTTCGCCTGCCGAACTTATCGACGCTCCAAATCCACAGCGTAAATTGCCTGAAACTCTTTCGATTGACGAAATCGAGCGGACAATAAACAGTATAGACCTGAGTTTGCCGGAAGGACATCGCAATAAGGCAATCGTCGAAGTTTTGTATGGCTGCGGATTACGGGTTTCCGAACTTGTATCGCTCCAAATATCATGCTATTACCCGAAAAAAGGTTTTGTGCGCATTGTTGGAAAAGGCAACAAGGAGCGCTTGACGCCAATTGGAGCGTCGGCAATACATGCCATTTCCATTTATCTGAAACAGCGCGCTTTGATGAAAATCAAAAAAGATAGCGAAGATATTCTGTTTCTCAACAAAAACGGCGGAAAACTGAGTCGTACAATGATTTTAATTCTTGTAAAACAGATAGTTGGCGCTGCCGGCGTCGAAAAAACTGTCAGTCCGCACACACTTCGCCATTCGTTTGCCACTCATTTGATTGATGGAGGCGCAGATCTCCGCGCCGTACAGGAAATGCTTGGTCATTCGTCAATTACAACTACCGAAATATATACTCATCTCAATCAGGCATATCTAAGAGAAATTATTAAATTTCATCCGAGAAATTTTTCCAAATAGTTCAAATATTTTCAAACAAATGAATAAAAAACCCGATTGCGGACTTTGTTCAACGATTTTTATAAAGATTAAAATCAGCAAATTACCTCAAAAACTTTCGATTTTCGATTATTTTTTCTACTTTTGCACTTTGTATTATTAATATAGATTAAAATATGAACATATTGAAATGGCTGATAATGACTGCATTATTTGTATCGGCATGTTCCACAGTTCCAATGACCGGACGGAAACAACTTAGTTTGGTCAATGACAAGGATGTACTGACTTCGAGTTTTCAGCAGTACAGCGAATACATCAAAACCGCGCCAATTTCCAAAGACAAGGCGAAAACGGCAATGGTTGTGAATGTTGGCAGGCGTATTGCAATGGCAACCGACCAGTATATGCGTAATAACGGCATGGCAGACAGGGTAAATGGCTTCAAATGGGAGTTCAATCTGGTTGCCGACCCCGCCCCAAACGCATTCTGTATGCCCGGAGGTAAAATTGTTGTGTATGAGGGTATTTTGCCCTATACAGAGGATGAAACCGGATTGGCTGTGGTTGTTGGACATGAGGTGGCTCATGCCATTGCCAAACATTCCAACGAAAGAATGAGCCAGCAAGTACTGGTTTCCGTTGGAAGTGAATTTGTTAATATGGCTGTGGACAAACAATCGATGCTTGTCAAAACGCTTGCGCCAACCATCTTTGGACTTGGCGTGCAAATTGGCGTAATGTTGCCCTATTCGCGTGCACATGAAAGCGAAGCCGACCATATTGGTCTGATTCTTATGGCAATGGCGGGATACAACCCTGCCGCCGCCGAACATTTCTGGCAACGCATGTCGCAACAGGGAGGCAGCAAATCGCCCGCATTTTTGAGCACCCACCCTTCCGACGAAACAAGAGCAGCAAAATTGAGAGAACTTTTGCCGTCGGTACAGAAATATTACAAGCCGGTGTATTAAAAATCAGCACAATGCCCAATCTGCAAAAAGTAAAAAATATTCTGGACGAATATTCGGCAAAAATCAATAATCACAACTTTATCAAGTCCGACCCCGTATGTTTTGCGCATCGATACACTCAGCGTCAGGACATTGAAATTGCCGGAATTTTGGCGGCAATCAACGCTTGGGGGCGCAGAGATATGATACTGAGAGATATTGACCGTTTGCTTGCTCTCATGGGCAAATCGCCCTACGATTTTGTGATGACCGCCAATTTGGATGCACTTTCGGGTAATGGCGCATTGCACCGAACATTCAACATGTCGGATTTTGGCTTTATTTGCAGAGGCTTACGTGGAATTTATTCTCAAATCACCTCGCCCGAAGAATATTTTGCCGGTAAAGACATGTTCGACGGAATACAAACGTTCCGACAAGCAATTATTTCGGCAAACGACAACCGTTCCATGCGCTCGGTCAAGCACTTGTCGAATCCCGAAACAAATTCGGCATGTAAACGGTTGCACCTGTTTTTGAGGTGGATGGTTAGAAACGACGGAATTGTGGATTTGGGAATATGGAAAAAAATATCGCCAGCAGAACTCTATATTCCATTGGATGTGCATGTTGGGCGAATATCCCGCTCGCTTGGACTGGTTTTGCGATCACAAAACGACCGCAAAACGGTACACGAACTCACAGCAATCCTGCGGAAAATGAACCCCAACGACCCCATTTTATACGATTTCGGGCTGTTTGGGATAGGCGAACAGAAAATTGACGTCGAGATAAAAGAATGTAATTGACAGTATATTGCGCAAAATTCGTCTTAAACTTTAATTTTTTCGCTTTAAACTGCGTAGAAGTATCTTTTTAAAGAAAAATAACTATCTTTGCAAAAAGTTTTTTTAATATAAAACAAAGAAAATGAATACACACAATGTGATTTTGAAAAATGGAGTATCGATGCCGATACTTGGATTCGGAACATTCAAAATTCCGGATGGACAGGTTGCGGTTGATTCCGTGCTAACCGCTTTGTCGGTGGGTTACAGGCATATAGACACCGCCGCCATCTATGGAAACGAGGACAGCGTGGGTGAGGCTGTCCGCCAAAGCGGGCTAAACCGGAACCAACTGTTTATCACCACCAAACTCTGGAACAGCGATCAAGGCTACGATTCGACCCTCCGCGCTTTCGACAAGTCAATCAAAAAACTTGGGCTGGATTATCTCGATTTGTATCTGATACACTGGCCTAAACCTCTGAATCGGGAGACGTGGAAGGCAATGGAAAAACTGTATAACGAAAAACGGGTGCGCGCCATAGGAGTTTCCAATTTCCACATACATCATCTACTTGATTTACTTGATGTTTGCCAAATTGCACCTATGGTCAATCAAATTGAATTTCATCCCCGTCTGATTCAATCTAACCTGCTGGAATACTGTAAAAATAACGAAATACAGTACGAAGCGTGGAGTCCGCTTATGCAAAATCGGGCATTTTCGATTCCGCTGCTGCAACAAATTGCGGAAAAATATGGACGCACAGTATCGCAACTCATTCTGCGATGGGACATTCAAATGGGGGTGGTTACAATTCCCAAATCGATTAACCCTGACCGAATTAGTGAAAATTTTAAGATTTTTGATTTTGAAATAAGCGACGAGGACATGCAACTGATTTCTTCGCTCGACAAAGGCGAAAGAGTGGGTCCCGACCCTGATAATTTCAATTTTTAAGGGTTTAATTATCGATAAATGGACAAATTTTGCGCCGGTTTTTATAAAAATATTTCACAAAATGAATAATTCTATTATTTTGAAAATGAATAATTTATCGAACAACGCAAAAAATAATAATGTTAATTAGTGTAAAAAATATTTTTTTTCCATTTAAAAATAGTAATTTTGCCGAAATTTTTTAACGCAGTAAATAAAAACGTACATGATGAAAAAATTGATGAAAATTTCAGGAATTGTAGCAATAGCGCTAATATCCTTTAGTCTTAATGCTCAGGTAATTGAGTTCGACGCTACCACACACGATTTTGGAGAAATCTCCGAAACACTTGGTACAGCCGTTCACAACTTTAAATTTACCAACAAAGGCGACAAACCGCTGGTTGTTACTAATGTAGCCCCCAGTTGCGGCTGTACCGTTGCCGATTGGACAAAAGAACCTGTGAAACCGGGTGAAAGTGGAACAATTACAGCCAATTACAAAACCTCGCCGGGTCAGTTTAACAAATCCATGACGGTGGCTTCAAATGGCTCGCCAAGCTCTATTAAATTGTATATCAAAGGAAATGTACTCCGCAAACCGGAGGATTTGAATGCCACGCATCCCCAAACATTGGCTAAATTAAAGGTCAAAAACAAAGGCGATTTGGTTTTTACGCAGATAAATTCGCAACAAACTTCTCCGTCAAAATTTATCGAAGTGGCAAATACAACCGACAGTGACATAAGCATTTCGTTTGAAAACACTCCCGAACATCTGCTTGTTGCCGCTGTTCCGCAGGTTTTGCCAGCCAACAAAAAGGGTCAAATCACTGTGAGCGTGATAGGTGAAAAAGCAAAAACCTACGGATTGCACAGCAATGAAATCACTATTGTAACAAACGATGTTAAGGAAAAAATCAAAATTACTGATATAGTATCCGAAAAAATTGATATTAAGGAGAATAGCCCCGTTCCGGTGTGCGAAATCGAAAAATCGTTTATTGATTTGGGCGCAATTACCACAACCAAGACAAATGGCTCGTTTTCAATTAAAAACGTAGGCAATGAAGACCTTATTATCAAAACATTTACAACCGACAATACCGCCTTTGTTCCGGCTTCAAAAAAAGAAATGAAAATCAAAGCGGGAAAAACAGGGGAATATAAATTTTCAGCCGGCGGTCTTGCCAAAGGCGAAAATGCAGCAACAGTGTATCTTTGCACCAACGACCCGCTGAAACCGCTTTTGCAATTTGCAATCAAAGTCCTTGTAAATTAAAATGATACGAAAAATTATACACAAACATTTCCATGATATTCCGGCTCATATTGTTGGATGAGGTAATGTTGTGTGTAACAGTTAAAAAACCCGTCTGATTTGTTCCGACGGGTTTTTCCATGTAAATAAAATAGAAATATAACAATGAAAGAAAAACTGAAAATTGCAGTCCAAAAAAGTGGACGGCTGAACGAAAAATCGCTGAATTTGCTGAAAGAATGCGGCATAAATCTGCCCGGCGGAAACGGAAAACTGAAAACCGAAGCCAAAAATTTTCCGGTAGAAATATTGTTTCTCCGCGACGACGATATTCCGCAATATGTAGAGCAAGGCGTTGCCGATGTGGGTATTGTGGGCGAAAACGAAGTTTGGGAAAAGAAAAAAAACGTTATTGCAGTCCATAAACTTGGTTTTGCCGGCTGCCGAATGTCGCTGGCAATTCCGAAGGACGAAAAATATACCGGATTGGCATTTTTTAATAACAAAAAAATTGCAACAAGTTATCCTACAATACTAAACGATTTTTTCGACAAACATAAAATAAACGTAACAATCGAAGAAATTAGCGGCAGCGTGGAAATTGCGCCCGGCATTGGGCTTGCCGATGCAATTTTTGACATCGTCAGCACAGGAAGTACCCTGTTGATGAATGGGTTGAAAGAAGTGGAAAGGGTTGTGGAAAGCGAAGCCGTGCTGATTTCCAACGAAAAATTGAGCGAAGCAAAAAAAGAAATACTCGAAAAATTTCTGTTCAGAATTAAGGCGGTAAAAAAGGCGTCCGAAAATAAATACATCACCCTGAATGCGCCTGAATCATCTGTGCCAGAGATTGTTGAACTTCTGCCCGGAATGAAAAGCCCAACAATAGTGCCTCTGGCAGAAACAGGCTGGGTGGGAATACATTCAGTGGTCAAAGAGGATGAATTTTGGGATATTATCGACAAAATGAAAGACTTGGGCGCCGAAGGCATTCTGGTTATTCCGATAGAAAAAATGGTAATCTGACAGTTATGGCAAATGGCAACAAACTTGCTGTTTTCAATTTTCAAACAGCAATTGACAAACGGCTGATTCAGCGCCCAAACAAACCAAAGGCAAAATTGGAAGAGACTGTGCGCGAGGTTTTTGCAGCAATCGAACAGAAGGGCGACAAGGCATTGTTCGACTATACTCTGAAATTCGACAAAATATCGTCCAATATATTGGAAATAAGTAAAAAAACCATAGATGAAAGCGACCGGTATCTGTCGCAGGATTTGAAGGATGCAATTGTTCAAGCAGCCTCGAATATACGCAAATTCCATGAAAATCAGGTAGAAAAACTTTCACCGGTTGAAACCGCCAAAGGCGTGCTCTGCTGGCGCGAAAACAGAGCGATAGAACGAGTTGGAATTTATGTTCCGGGAGGCTCGGCGCCGCTGTTTTCGACGGTTTTGATGCTTGCAATCCCCGCAAAAACAGCCGGATGCAAGGAAATTATTCTTTGTACGCCGCCAAACATCGCAGGCGTTAATCCCGCCATTCTTTTTGCCGCCAAACATACCGGAGTGGACAGGGTTTTTGCAGTTGGCGGCATTCAGGCAATTGGCGCAATGGCTTGTGGAACAGAAACTATACCAAAAGTGAGCAAAATATTCGGTCCGGGAAATCAGTATGTTACCAAAGCCAAACAAATTGCTCAAATTGAATACAATACGGCAATCGATATGCCTGCCGGACCCAGCGAGGTGCTGATAATTGCCGACGAAACCTGCAATCCCGCATTTGTTGCCGCCGATTTGCTTTCGCAGGCGGAACATGGCGACGATAGTCAGGTTATACTGTTGTTGGACAATGAATTGCTGGCAGCAAAAATCAACAGTGAATTAAGCCGGCAACTCGAAAAATTGCCGCGACAAAAAATTGCCGAACTTGCGCTCGAAAATGCCAGAGCAATAGTAATGAACAATATAGACGAATGTATTGCTCTGAGCAACGAATATGCTCCCGAACATTTGATACTTGCCTGTAAAAATTATGGTAAAGTGGCTGAAAAAGTGGTCAATGCAGGCTCGGTATTTCTTGGCAATTTCAGTTGCGAAAGCGCCGGCGATTATGCTTCGGGAACAAATCATACGCTCCCAACAAACGGATATGCAAGGGCTTACAGCGGAGTGTCGCTCGACAGTTTTATCCGAAAAATTACGTTTCAGGAAATTTCGGAAGAGGGCATTGCAAGCATCGGCAAAACGGTGGAAGTTATGGCAGCAGCCGAAAGCCTTGATGCTCACAAAAATGCAATGAAAATCAGAGCCGAATTTATTGCAAACAACAAAAATAAACAATCCTGACATACAATAATGAAACAATTTGTTTTACAGAATATTATAAGAAAAAATATTCTTTCGATGAACCCATATTCCTGCGCTCGCGACGAATTTAAGGGCAGCGAAGGTGTTTTTCTCGACGCAAACGAAAATCCGTTTGGTAACCTGAATCGCTACCCCGACCCGTACCAAACAGAACTGAAACAGGCGCTTGGCTCGCTGAACAATATCGATACGTCCAAAATTTTTGTAGGAAACGGCAGCGACGAGGTTATTGATTTGACTTTCAGGATTTTTTGCAATCCGGGCAAAGATAAGGCGCTGCTTTTTCCGCCAACTTACGGCATGTACGCGGTTTGTGCCGAAATTAACGAGGTTGAAACGCTTGAAATTCCATTAACTCCTGATTTTCAACTCAATATACCCAAAATCGAAACCGTGCTGAACGATGATTTGCTGAAAGTGATTTTTATCTGTTCGCCGAATAATCCTACCGGAAATCTGATAAAACGCGAGGATATTGAGTTCATTCTGAATAATTTTGCGGGTCTTGTGTTTGTCGATGAAGCCTATATCGACTTTGCCGGTACAAAATCGTGGATAAACGAAATTGCCAAATACCCAAATCTAATTGTATCCCAAACATTTAGCAAAAGCAGGGCGCTGGCGGCAGCACGGATTGGAATTGCATATTCGCGTCCGGAAATTATCTTGTTCTATAACAAGATAAAATATCCGTATAATGTCAGCAAACTCAATCAACAGGCTGGATTAGAGGCGCTTACCGCTGTCGATGATTTTACACAGAGAAAAAATACTATACTCGACGAAAAAGAAAAACTGAAAGCGAAACTGAACAGACTGTCGTGTGTAACAGGGATTTATCCCTCCGATGCAAATTTTTTGCTGGTCGAATTTACCGACGCCAACAAAATCTACTCGGAACTGATTGCCAGAAAAATAATAACCCGCAATCGCAGTTCGGTGGTAAACAGTTGTATAAGAATTACTGTTGGTACTCCGGAAGAAAATAATATCCTCATAAATGCTCTTTTGGAATTGTTGTAAAGAATTTTTACTCAGGGTAAACGCAAAAAATTAATCGATTTCGATTTGATAACCGATTCTATTTTGGAAAAACGTGCAGGCTACCGCCAACACTGTCCCAAATCACAGATTATTTTGTTATTAGCCATTCCAAAACAGATATAATATTGATTGTCTTATTATTTGCCAAGTATGTTCTGTTTTCGTTTAATGTTATAATGGTTAGTGCATTACAATCCAATTCGTTGGATGCCCTAAAAAGCGCATTGGTTTCGCGGTTAAAAGTTTTTACTGCCGAAATATCTGCCGAAACCTGGATCAATTCCACCACTTTATTGTTGTTACTCAACACAAAATCAACCTCATAGCCATTTTGAAAGTAATATACATCATTGAAAGTCTGATTTCTACGACGCAACAGTTCGATACACACAATATTTTCGAGCCGCGAGCCAAAATTTTTTGCGGAAAAACCTTCTTTTGCTGCTGCAATAAACGCAGGGTCAATCACATAATTTTTTTCGTTACGAATACGCTCTTTGCTTTTAAACGAAAACTTCTGAATACCAAGCAGTAAATATGCCTTACGAAGATAAGCAACATAGTTTTCTGCCGTATGTGTTGAGCCAAACGAGAATTGCTCTGCAAGTTTTTTATAGTTGATTTCTGTTGCTATCGTATCAGTCATATAATCAGCCATTTTCCTCAATGATTCAGGATAACGTACAGAAAATCGTGGCTGTATATCCCGCGAGATAATTGCATTAAAAAGATTTTTGATATATGCTTTTTTATTGCGCACAAAAAACAGTTCGGGAAAACCGCCCTGCGAGATATATTCTTCAAAAGCCGTTTTCCGCAATGCAACACCTATTGTAGAATTGTCGTCGAACGGGATTTTTTTGTATTGCAACATTTCCGAAAAAGAGAAAGGATAGAGTTCGATTTGATTGTAACGTCCTGTAAGATGCGTACTTAACTCATGGCTCAGCAGTTTGGCATTCGAACCGGTAACAAACAGACGTATTCCTTGCCGCAATAGCCGGTTTATAAACAAAAACCACGAAGGAATATTTTGTATTTCATCGCAAAACAGGTATTTGAACTCGCCATAAACCATATACAATGCCTCAAGCACAGAATTAAGATCTTTCGATTTTAAGCCGTATAGACGTTCATCATCAAAATTGACATAGGCGTAATCTATGTTGTTTTGTTTCAGGACTTTATGGCACAAAGTAGATTTTCCGCTACGTCGTACACCTATAACAATTTGAGCCAAAGGACTGTCCAACTCAAAAAATATTTCATCCCTTCGACCGGTCAGTGTAGAAAAAACAATTGCGTTTTTTTCGTTCTTTTGGTCTGTAATAACCTGTTTATAAGTATTTATATCCATAATATAAGTGATATTTTTACGCCGCAAAGGTAAGTAAAAAATTTAATAACTGCACTATTTTGCAAGTTTTTCGCTTATAAACTGCACTAAAAACGCTATTTTTCATTTATAAACTGCACTAAAAACACTATTTTTTGCTTATAAATTGCACTAAAAACACTATTTTTCGATTATAAACTGCACTAAAAACGCTATTTTTCGCTTACAAACTGCACTAAAAATGATGTTTTTCATTTGTAAACTGCACTAAAAATGATATTTTTCATTTGTAAACTGCACTAAAAATGATATTTTTCGCTTGCAAACTGCACTAAAAATGATGTTTTTCATTTGCAAACTGCACTAAAAATGATGTTTTTTGCTTATAAACTGCACTAAAAATGATGTTTTTCGATTGTAAACTGCGATAAAAGTAAAGGTGTTTAAATCTTTTTGAGTATCTGTGATTTAGTACAGACCGGAAAACAGAACAGATTAAACGTCTCTCAATCAATCAATGAATCTGTATTTGAACAGTGTCCACAGGGCTTCTATTCCATCCGTCCATTTTATTTTTTTCCCTTCCTGTATCGAGCGTGGATAGTAGTTTATTGCAACTTCTCTGATTTTGAGACCTTTCTTTGCGATTTTTGCTGTTACTTCAGGACAAAACTCAAACCCTTCACATCTCAGAGTCAGCGATTTTAAAAACACTGCATCAAATAACTTATAACAGGTAGGCTCGTCGGTTAAATGCTGAATATACAGCACATTGGTAAACCAGGTTACTAAACGTCCTCCCCAATAAAAAGAACGGTAGGAATGTCGGTTTTGGGGATTCAGAAAGCGAGAACCGTACAGAACTTTCAGATTTTCCGATAAAAATGTTTGAAGCAGAATGTTGTAATCTTCCGGCTCATATTCCAAATCGGCATCCTGTATAATGACGTAATCACCTGTTACATATTCAATTCCTTTGCGAATTGCCGCACCCTTACCCCGATTTTTTTCCTGATTGATTAAAACTATCGTTTCGTCAGGATGAGCATGTATATATTGTTTTACAAAATCTTCCGTACTGTCGCGCGAACAGTCATTTACAACGATTATCTCTTTGCCGGTACCGTTTATCAATTTCACATCCGACACTTTTTGAAGCAGTTGCCGGATTGTTTTTTCTTCGTTATAGGCTGGAATAATGATGGTTAAGGTTTTCATTTGCATATTCAAATTATATCTGTTTTTTTTGCGACAACAAACACGTTTTTGCCAAACAACAATCCGAAAATCCGATCGCATATTCGGCTGAGCGGGAAACAGTAACGGTCGTAAAAAATCAGTCCGCCGCGTTTGACGTCGCCACTTTTATCAGTCAGTTTATAGAGCCATGCGGCAAAAAATCCCAGACAGTCGGCATATCGAACTTTGCCCACCGGCTGAAGTCCTGCCTGTAAAACCTTTTTGCTCAGTTCTTTGCGGCGGTATCTCCGAAAATGTCCGACTTTGACGTCCATACTTGAAAACAGTATGCGAAACGCCGGTACATAAATTAAGATGTATCCACCCGGTTTCAACTTTGCCGACCATTGGGCAAGGGCGTCTCTGTCGTCGGCAATATGCTCAAGGACATTCAGTGCATATATCAGGTCAAAAGTTTTATCGGGCACTGTATCAGGCGATTTATGTACTTCAAATCCTTTTGCCTGCAAAAGGATTACCTGACGTACGTCAGGTTCGACGCATACAACCGAATGCCCTCTTTTTTTCACGGCGTCGGCAAAAAGTCCGATACCTGCTCCGATGTCCATGATTTTCGACGGCGCTGATTTTACATGCCTGAGTATCAGCGATACAAGCCATGCATTGTATTTTGTTGCGTCCTGCATAACTTCCAGATTGGAAGTCCCCGTATATGTAAATTCTGTCTCTGTATTCACTTTTTTGATTTCGTATTAGGCTGAAACACAAAATCATCTATCTTCTCGAATATGATACGGATATTTTTTCCCGCCGCCACATAAAACCAGAGCAGAGGCATGAAGGAAAACAGAAATCGCTTGTAGGAATAACGCATAACATTTTCGAGCGTATCCCAAATATAATCAATCTGATACACAAGAACAGTATAGAATATCCATGCCAGCAGTATCAGCAACAGTGTAACTAACTGGTCGCCATGCCGAATGATATGTCGCAGATTGGAAACGGCAATGAGCGGAAATACAATGAAAATCACCCCGTAATATGCCGGACTTGTAAACAGCGCCCACATTTCCCGCCACAGAATACCGGCTTTTGCCGCATCCCAATATGGCTTAAATATAATGAGTTGTTTTATTTCCATGTGATTTATCTTCAAAAATACATTCCAGAAAACAAAGGGCAACAGACAGAGGAAAGTAAACAGTATTAGTGTTTTATACTGTTTTATCCGCAGGCTGTGCCGGCACAGCAGGCAGCAAGCGGCGCCAATAAATGCCAGACCCTCGTTCCGCGTCCAAACGTTCAACATCAGCAACAGGGCTGAAATCCAAAGCAATGAGGCATTTTTCCCGTAATACCAGGCGGCAAAAAACAGCAGTCCGAGCGAGGCATACACGGCATGTGTGAAATTTGTTCCCGACAGGGACGAAAATCCCAGCATTTCGGGGGTTATAATCATCATAAAAGTGGTCAGCGCAGCCAGCGTATGCGTTGTAAACCTTCGCGTTACGCCATAAAAAGCAAAAAGCATCGAAATGAATATCAATGCATTGAAACTTTTTGATGTTTCTGCGCCAAGCATATACACGTAAGCATAGCCCAATTGCGAAAGCGGAGTGTAAGTCTTGTATAAATCAAGGTCATGCGGTTCATAGTTCACGTCGTTATACAACGATAGCCCTTTAATTGTTCCCTCGTGTGCAACGGCAATGCCTGTCAGATTAAAACCCACCACACTGTCTCTGTCGAAGGTCGGATAGTACATGATTTTTGCCATATTCATCACGCTTACCGTTGTGAGCGCAAGCATAATTACCAGCCATAACCATGTGATTTTAGGCGATTTGACAACAAACAGCGATGCCCGCCATTCCCGAAGCGTTTTCCTGCGCAGATACAGTCGGAGGCACAGTCCCGCCAACAGCAATACCGATACGGCGACGACGGTTGTGGCGGTCAGCCGGATACCGGCAAAGTCCAGACAAACCATTATAATGGTCTGTGCACCAATGCCTGCGGGGAAGGACAGACCCAATAATTCTGTTCTGCTCAGTTGTTG
Organism: Prevotellaceae bacterium; assembly: GCA_031279695.1. Lineage (GTDB taxonomy): Bacteria > Bacteroidota > Bacteroidia > Bacteroidales > UBA932 > JAIRLF01. Next base: position 31,567 of record JAITIA010000088.1, read on the forward strand.
TGAGATATTCAACAAAATAGCCAGCCCCAGCAGTATGGAAAGTATTAAACCTGTAATCAACATAATATCATATTATTAAGGATTTGTCTTACGTTTGGGAAATACGGCAAATGGTGGTTGTTCGTTCACTGTATATTCCAGATATTCATACCCATACCCTGCTGTAATTGCCACGTGTGTAACCTGATTATAGAGCGGATTTTTATCTTTTTCGGTTTGATAGAGTACCCTGCGCGGATACAGAAAATGCGTTACCCATTTTTTGCTGCCTATTTGGTTGCTAAGTTTCTGATTATCAACAGTTTTTGAAAGATGTTCGTGCGGAGGAAATAGTATGATTGCATCTTCCGGAGTATTTTTTTTGATATAATTCAGATAAGAGTAGTCGAAACCAACTTTCATTGCATAGCGCTCTTCTATGGTTGCGTTTTTATGTGTCCGGATGACTTTCCAGTTACTCTTTAACAATCCTGTCCACACCCACTTATATCCTTCATTCATCGATAATCCCATATATAAAAGCACAGCGCCTGCCAGGCCCACCGCCATGCTTCTGACGCCAAATGCCCGACTCCACCAAACGCCCGACTGCTCTGTCCGGCGGTTTTCGATGCGAGGTTTTGGCGCAGGCGATTTTTGTCGCCGCCGAGTGGATTGTTGTGCATTTATTGTTTTTTTTGCCATATTTTATTTATTATTAAGATATTATGATATTTTATTTTAATGTTCCGTAACAGAATTTTACCTGCATTATGATTTGCTTTTCGATATAACATAAAAAATACAGGCGCAATATTATTTTCAAAAATAATATTGGGACTGCAAAATATTTTGGCAAAAAAACCCGTAACTCGCTGATTACTTCTCTCTCTCTCTTTCTTTCTCTAAATGCAAACATAGTGCAACAATCTGTATTCCAAGAGGTTACAAATTTCGAAAAATATTGCCAATATGTCTGCAAATTATACATTATCAAATATTTGATTTGTTTCTACTGTTTTTTGATTTTTCATAAAAGGCGCTCTGTTTTTAATTTACTCAAAAACAGGAACTTGTTAAAACTTAACAAGTCCCTGTTTTCTGTTGTTTAAAACATCTTATTTTATGAACTTTATTTCTTTTTCTTCTTTTTGCCTTCGACTTTATTTTCGCCGCCCAAACTGCTCATTGCGCAACGGAAGCCAATGTCCACAGCTGCACGGTCCTGGTCGAGGTATCGTCTTGTTGCCGGTCGCAGCCAGTATGGACGGTCTTGAAATCCACCGCCTTTATATACTCTTGATTTATTGCTGATTAAGGTTGTCATGCCTTCATGTGTGGGTCCGCTTCCCTGATAATATACATAGTTTGAGTTACTTTTGAGTGAGTCGGTTCCTTCGTTTGCCTGCTTATAATATATCGACGAGCGCAGGTCGCCATCTCGGTAATCGCGGTTGTCGCCAATCTGATAATTATATCTGTCGACATATTTTACGGTGTCGAATACCATTCTTCCCATCGAGTCTTTGGGGACATAACTTCCGTCTTCGTTTCTTTTCATATCCATAAACACATTGCCTCTGAACGGATTAAATTCTTCGACTTCCGAGAACGAGGCTGGGCGATAAACGTCCAGTACCCATTCGTTCACATTGCCAATCATATCGTACAGACCGAAATCGTTGGGAGGAAACGAGCGGATTGGCGCGGTAATTGCTTCGCCGTCGTTTTGTTTTCCACCGGCAACTCCGGCAAGGTCGCCTCTGCCTCTCTGAAAGTTAGCCATCATTTGACCTCTGCGTTTTTTGCTTGGGTCGCGCACGCTTGTGCCGTCCCAGCCGTACAGCCGCCGTTCGATAGTCCGTTCTTCGTAGGTTGAGCCGATTTCCGCTCTTGCGGCGTATTCAAATTCGGCTTCGGTGGGGAGGCGATATTTGGGATAAAGGATACCGTCTTCAAATTTCACATTGCGTGCTTCGTTTGACGCAATATCTTTGGGCAATTTGCCCTCTTTTACCTCGCCTTCAAACTGTCCTGCAAGAAAAGCATCGCTGTTAAAATTTTTACTGCCTTGCTGCGCCTCGTAATCAGGAGCAGACAGGATACCTTTTTTTATCAGGGCGGCTTCGTTGACTCTGTCGGTACGCCAGAGGCAGTAATCGTTTGCCTGTTCCCAAGTTACGCCAACAACGGGATAGTTGTTGTATGCCGGATGTCGCAAATAGGTTGTTACATACGGTTCGTTGTATGCCAGCGCTCTACGCCATACAAGGGTATCGGGCAAGGCTTTTTTGACGATGTTGGGAGTTGCGCCAAATACTTTGCCCATCCATAACAGATAATCTCTGTAATGCTGGTTGGTAACTTCAGTTTCATCAATATAATATGAATCTAAAGTTATTCGTCGTGGCATGTTATTCCATTCGCGACCGATATCGTCGGCAATTTGCCCCATAATGAAGGCGCCGCCAGGGATAAATACCAGACCCGGAGCGGTTTTCTCCTTGTTGGGTTTAACATATTCTACTCCGCCATATTTGCGGTCGTTATAATTCCATCCTGTTTTTTCCGAAACCTGTTTTTTTCCGAAACAGCCGGAAAGGAAAACGGATATACACATACATAATATCACTTTGGACTTCATGACTACTAATTTTCTTTAAAAAATTTCGGTGCAAAATTACTAATTATTTCTTGATTACAATGCAAAAATCGACATAAAATAAACCATTTTTTACATAAAACGCTATCATTTAACCTTTTTTAACCGTATCAATCTGATTTTTTTTCCGTATTAATCTAACGATTGACCCTTGTCGGACGATATTGTGGCGAATAATATTAGCTGTTTTGGCGACAAATCTCTGAAAAAATAGTTGAGCGGGTCGGCAATTTTTCCGTCAATTCTGACTTCGTAGTGCAGGTGCGGTATTGTTATGCCGATATTGCCCACTGTTCCTATCACTTCGCCACATTTTACCCGTTCGTTTTTGCTCACTGTTGCTTTTTTCAGATACAGATAGCGGGTTTCGTAGCCATTTTCGTGGTCGATTATTATTTCCGTTCCTGTGCTGAACTGTTTGGTTACAACGCTTTTAACTTTGCCCGAAGCGGTTGCAATGACTTCCGAGCCTGCCGAAACCGCAAAATCGATTCCCGTGTGGACATTCAACTGTTTGTATATCGGATGCATCTTGTTGCCCACCGATGCGCCTACAGAATTGATATTCAGCCCCGCCACCGGAACTATCGAGGGAATGGCGTCGATTCCGCTCTTTTTTGCGGCAATCAGGTTTTTCATGCTGTCGAAAATGGGCGAATATTTGTTTATTGTCGCTGTCAGTTCATCAAGTTGCCTGTTTGTCAGCGCAATCAATTCGTTATTTGTTTTTCTGTTCAGTATTTCCAATTCTTTTGACGAGGAATTGGCGTCGGCAAACACATCTGCCGGTTTGGATTCAAAAATAACATTATAAATGCCTGTATCTCTTCTTGATATATCGTCAATCACTTCGCTAAGTTTATGGTATCGACTTTTCAGACTGTCGAGATGTTCGGCAAATATCGCATTTTCCCGTTTGATGGAATATTCGGGCAAGGTATCGAAAAATATCGAATAGACAAAATAGTAGATTACGGAGATAACGAGAGTGAACAACAGAAACGAAATGAAACGTTTAGCCTTTTGCAGCACGGTTTTTCCCTTAACACTTTCGTAGCGAAGTGTGTTGGGATTGTATCTGAATTTTATTTTTTTCTTTTTATCCATCGTCATTTCCGTAAATTTAATCGCCCTGATCGACCCACTGCAAATCGTCGAGATTGTCGTCGAGACTGTGTTTGAAATAGTTGAGCGGATTTTGCGGGACGCCTCTCAGCCTCACTTCGTAGTGTAAATGCGGTCCTCTTGATTTGCCTGTGCTGCCAAGTTCTCCGATTTTATCGCCGCGCTTAACTCTTGCTCCTTCAACGACATGCATTTTCGACAGATGTGCATAGCGGGTAACGTAGCCAAAACCGTGCGAAATTTCGACCAGATAGCCATATCCAAATGCTCCGGCAAAAGTTGAGCGCAGCACTGTTCCGTCGCCTGTGGCATAAATTGGCAAGCCCACACTTCCCGACAGATCAATGCCTTCGTGCAGTCGGAAATAGCCAAAAAAGGGATCGCGTCGCACGCCAAAAACCGACGACAAACGTACTTTGGTCAGGTCGATTGGCGCTGAAACGGGCATCGACTGCTGCATAAGAACTTTATTTGCTGCAAGTTCGCCCACTCTGTCGAAGGATTTTGACTGGATGTACGCCTTTTTATACAGTATGTCCATTTTGCGATGTATGGTTTTCAGCAAATCGGAATATTTTATGCCCAAATCGTCGAATTTTGCATAGCGGTCGATGCCTCCAAAGCCTGCATTCCGTATCGAATAGGGAATAGTATCCTCCTCAAACACTGCGCGATATACTTTATTGTCGCGTTCCATTATCCTGTTCAGAGTATTTTCGGCTTCGTTGAGTTTCATTTGCATGATTTCGTATTCGAGCAGCAGGTTATGAGTTGTTTTGCTCAGATTGATTTCTTTGGGAGTGCTGAAATACAGGGAATAGGCAAACAGCCACAAAACCGCCATCGCGCTGCTTCCCAAAAACAGCATAAACCCGCGCTTTATCTGCGCAACAACGCTCACAATTTCCTGTTCATACATCAATGTAACAGGATTAAATTTATATTTTTTCCCTTTCCCCAATCGTATAAAGTTTAATTTCAACCAATTAATATAAACAGCATTTTTTTTATGCGATGCAAAAGTAGTAAATATTTTTTATCCGGCAAAAAAAATTGTATTACGCCAATTGGAGACGGATTCTCGGCATCGATTTTGTGTTGAACCGTAATTTTTTCAAAATGTTTGCACAACTGAGTTTGGCAAATGCAATATGCTGAAACTCACTCTACAAAGCGCGATTTTATATTGTCGGAACGATATTCGACAATTTTTTCCCTGTCGGAGCAGATTAGAAACACTTCGAGTTCGGGGTGATTTTCCAGAAATTTTTTGGTTTTTTCCAGACCCATTACCATAAAAGCCGTAGCATAAGCGTCGGCGCTCATGCAGTCGGGAGCAATGACGGTGGCGCTCAGGACGTTCTGTCGTGCGGAATAGCCGGAACGCGGGTCAATTGCGTGTGAATATTTTTTTCCGTCCACCGAGTCGATAAAAAACCGTCGATAATCGCCGGAAGTGGCTAAGGACTTGTTGGTCAGTTGCAGTGTTGCCTGCAATTCGAGTCCTGAAATCATGTTTCCGTCGTCGGGTTTGTCGATGCCTATCAGCCAGTCTTTTCCTTGTTTATTTTTTCCCTTGACCACAATTTCGCCGCCAATGTTAATCATGTAATTATCAATTCCTTTGGTTTCGAGAAACTCAGCCGTAATATCCGAGGCATAGCCTTTGGCAATGGCGTTGGTATTTAGCGTAATATGCGGCGATGTTTTGACAATTTTTCCATTTTCAATCCATATTTTGTCCATGCCCACATATTGTTTCAAACTGTCGATCATTGAGGGAGTTATCCTGTTTTCGCGTTTTTTTGCACCCCAGCCCCAGATTTCGAACAGCGGCGAGGCGGAAATATCGAAAGCGCCGTCCGTCTGTTCCGATATTTGCTTCGCCTTGTCGAACACGGCAAGAAAATATTTGTCCGGCACGGTGTCCATATTGTTGTTTATCTTGGAAATCAGGGAATTTTCCCGATAAACCGAGAGCGAATTTTCAAACCGGTACAGCAAATATTTTATCGAATCGTAATAGTCGCGTTTCTGTAAATCGCTGTAAGTGATTTTGAAATATGTGCCGAGAGCAAATCCGTTGAGCGTTGTATAACCGTTTGACACAGACATATATGCCGGCATGGCGGTGCGTTTTTCGCCGCAGGCGAGGAAAACCGTACAAAGAACAAAAACAAGATATTTCATATAAAATGAGGCATTTACCGGAACGATTTGAATCCCATAATTTTCTTCACTTCTTTCAGTGTTGCCGCAGCGCTTTCGCGGGCTTGGGCTGTTCCGTTTATCACGGTATCCGACAGATATTTACCGTTTTCGCGGATTTCCAGAATCCGTTCGCGGATTGGCAGGGTGATTTTGCAAATATCGTCGGCAAGTTCTTTCTTCATATCTCCGTAACGTATTGAGCCTGCGCTGTATTGCTCTTTGAAATATTCGACTTTTTCGAGCGGGGAAACTATTTCCATAATGGTAAACAGATTTTTGACCGGCTCGGACATTTCGGCATTTGGACTTGTGTTGCTGTCGGTTACGGCTCGCATAACTTTTTTGCGTACAGTTTTTTCATCATCAACAAGATAGACGCCGTTGCCTTCCGATTTGCCCATTTTGCCGCTGCCATCCAGTCCGGGAACTTTTACCAGTTCACTGCCAAAGTTATACGCGGCAGGTTCGGGGAAAAAATCGACCTTGTACATGCTGTTGAAACGGCGGGCAAAAACACGTGTCATCTCTAAATGCTGTTCCTGATCTTTGCCAACCGGCACTTTATGAGCCCGGTGTATCAGTATGTCCGAAGCCATCAGCACCGGATAGGTCAGCAAACCGGCATTGATATTGTCGGGATGTTTGCGGATTTTTTCTTTAAACGAGGCAGTGCGTTCAAGTTCACCAACATACGACCACATGTTCATCAGCGTATAAAGTTCGGAAATTTCGGGCACAAGACTTTGGACAAAAATCACCGATTTTTCGGGGTCAAGTCCGGCGGCAAGATATTCCGACAGCACTGTTTTAACATTTTCGTGGAAATTTTCCGGATTTGGATGAGTTGTGAGCGAATGTAAATCGGCAATAAAAAAATAGCACCGGTTTTCGTTCTGCATTTTTATAAAATTGCGCAAAGCCCCAAAATAATTTCCAAGATGCAGATTTCCAGTCGAACGGATTCCGCTCAATACAATTTCTTTCATATAATTTTTATATAAACGGAAATACTTTTGTTGAAAAGTATTTCCGTTGTATTATTTTGATATTAATATACTTATGGGCAAATGTGGTTTGAAAAATTTGTGCCTTTCTGCGGACAGACGATAACGCCGTCTTTGTCGATAAATTCGTCGGGCAAAACTCCGCTGAAATGATTGTTTTCGAGCCGGAGTGTTTGTAGATTTAAACCGGTCAGTTCCTGTGGAATTGCGCCCGTGAAACTGTTGTTCGACAAAATCAGAGTTTCCAGATTTGTGAGCTGCGACAAATCCGCAGGCAGTCTGCTATCCAGCATATTATTGTTCAGCGACAGGTATTTCAAATTTGTCATTTCAAGAATCGACGGCGGGAAGCCGGTATCCAATCCGCAGGAATCCAGCGACAGATATTCGAGATTTTTCAAACCGGCAAAGACCACCGTATCGCTCACTTTCATGCTATCGAGCGCAAGTGTTGTTAAACCAACAAGTTGCCCGATTTCTACCGGAACGGGAACGCTCCTGTTCAACAGAGGGTTTGACGACAGTATCAGGGTTTTAAGGCTCGACATGCCGGCAATTTCGACGGGAATGTTGCCCGCAATCGACAATCCGGTCAGATTGAGATAGCGCAAATTCGGTAACTGAGTGAATTCTACGGGGAAACTGCCTGTAACGCCGCGTTCGGAAACTATGGAAAGCGTATCGATATTTTTCAGATTTTTCAATTCGTCGATAGCGCCCCTCAGGTTGTTGTTTTCAAATTTAACGCCAACAATTCTGTCATTTTCAACGGTAATTCCGTGCCAATCTTCGAGTTTCGATGTTTTCCATCCGTCATTGACTGTCCAGTTGTCGCCATCTGTTGCCTCGTAGAAACGCACGAGGGTCAAACTGTCCAGAACTCGCTGAGGTACTCCACGTTGAATTACTTTAACGGTTTTCAGTACCGCCGTTTTGCCGGCAACTTCAAAGGAAATGTATGCAATGCGTTCATCTGTCGAAGAATTAGCTTCTACGGAGATTTTTACCGTATCGCTGCCAAACTTCTGAAGAATAGATGCTTTACACCAATTCTGAGAAGATGTCGAACTCCACGAAGTGTTGGATTCTACATACACTTTTTGTGACGATTCGGCGTTGCCGAATTCAATAGTCGCCAGCCCGACAGTCAGGTCGGGAGCGGCATTTTCGCTTGTTGTACAGGCAATTAAACTTATGCCAAAATATAAAAACAAAATCCGTTTCATATCCAAAAATTTGTCGCAATTATACGCATAATTATGTATTTGACAAAAATAAATGTGTAAATATCTAATTTAAAATGCATTAATTGCAACAATTTTTGCCCGCACAAAGCAAATATTCGACAAAATTAATGATATTCGCACCAAATTTTGATGAAATTTTGCGCACACAAGGTTTTTTGGTTTATTATGAATTTATTTCAAAAACATTCTGTAATAAAGTTGGTCGAAAGTTCCGTTTTCGCACATTATCACAAGTTTTTCGAGCATTTGTTCTTCGTTTTTATCGTACTGCGATTTAAGATTGTGTCCAAACACGCGAGCAATATTTTGCCAGAAGAATGCCGAAAATCCGCCTTTAAATTCTTTCAGCACCGAATATGAAGTTTGTCCTGTTTCTCTGTCTATCAGTTTTATGAGCATTTTTCCCTGCGAAACGGTCAGTTTGCGCAACGGGGCGTCGAACTCGTCGAACAGTTGTTTTTCCAGAGTTTTTACAAACTTTTTTCTGTCGCGGTTCGACGAATACGACTGGTAGCGGCTGTCGAGTTCCTGCAATTTCTTTTTGGCGATTTGGGAATAGGGATACACTTTTTTCAGATTGTAAACCGTGCGTCGAAACTGTTTGATATCTTTTTGATTATGCCAGGCATAAACATAAATCGGCGACAGGCGGACGGTGTCGAACCCACCCGCCTGTGCATCCGATAAATCGAAAACAAACGTCAGCAAAATCACAAACAAATGTTTCCCGTACATTTTAAATATTCTTTTAAATACTTCTTAATCTCTTTTAAATAAAATCTTTGCCTTTATCTGCCAGAATATCGGCAACGGTTTGTTTGATTATGTCTTCATTTTCGCGCGGCGAAATCATCAGGACGTCGTCGGTGTCGATAATCATATAGTTGCGCAAGCCTCTCACTACTATCAGTTTATCGGGATTTGACGAGTTTATCATGCTGTCGGCGACTTGCGAAAGGTATATTTTGCTGTTTTTTGTAACGTTATTATGCTTGTCCTTATCGAGTTGCAGATACAGCGAATTCCATGTACCAACGTCCGACCAGCCGAAATCGGCGGCAAAGACATAGACATTTTCGGCTTTCTCCATCACGCCATAATCGATTGAGATATTGGGACATTGCGAATATGCGTCGAAAATAAAACGTTCTTCATCGCCGGTATCGTAGCATTTGTTACCTTTGGCAAACAGTTCCGCCACTTCGGGCAAATGTTCGTTGAGCGCTTTGTTGATAGATTTCAACGACCAGATAAAAATTCCGGAATTCCAGTAAAATTCTCCGCTTTTTACAAAGATTTTTGCCGTTTCTATTTCCGGTTTTTCGGTGAATGTCTTGACTTTACAGATAGTATCCTTACAGTCGGGAGCGTCGTCCTTTTCGATTTGGATATATCCGTAGCCGGTTTCAGGGCGCGAGGGTTTCAATCCGACGGTTACCAGCGCGTTGTTGTCGCCGGCATAAGCCAAAGCGTTCAGCATCACTTCAAGAAAGTTGGTTTCGTTGGAAATAAAATGGTCGGCAGGCGTAACCACCACGTTGGCGTTGGGGTTTTGTTTGAGCAGTTTACAGGTGGCGTAGGCTATACACGGGGCGGTATTGCGACGCATGGGCTCGCACAGTACCTGACTTTCGTCAATTTCGGGTATTTCGCTCAGAACAAGGTCTTTGTAAACTGCGCCTGTTACAACATAAAAGTTGCGGGCGGGGATTATTCTTGCAAAACGTTCGTAGGTTTGCCTGATAAATGTTTTACCTGTCCCCAGAATATCCAGAAACTGTTTGGGTTTTTTTGTCCGGCTCAGGGGCCAGAAGCGGCTACCGATACCTCCTGCCATTATTATACAATAATCATTGTTATTCATCTGATTTTAATTTATTTATTATACAAAATTTCATAATATGTTTTCGACTTTGTCGATATATTTGTTTACTAAGATGCAAAAAATGTCAAAAATGTTGTACGAGCCTGCAAAAATATTGCATTTTTTTGTAGAATATTTTCATAAATGCCGTATTTTCAGTTCGAGAGGCGAGCGACGGGCGCGGGCAAAAACTTCAATGGCGTTAATCCAGTCGTTGTCGCCGGTAAATTTCCACCGGCTCCATCCGCCGCCAAACCAGTAAGTAAAATCGCTGTTTGCCGCGTATGGCGCAACAATCAGCAGGTGATTGTTTTCTTCCACAATTTTTGTTTCCGGCTGCGGCACAAAAACGCCCACATAATTTCTTCCCTGCGGGATGCCGGCGTCCGAAACAGCGTCTTCGGCGTATGCAATCAATCCGTTGGGAGAAGAAAAGAGAGCGCCTTTTTTGCTGTGCAAAACAATGCCGGCGGCAAGATGCAGCGAATCGTCCATGCCTTCGTAGCGGACGACGGCTTTATTGAGAATGCTGCCTGCGTCGGCGGTTATCTCTATCATTTGTCGATAGTAACGGCTGTCGATTTTGACCGAATCGTAGATAAGAACAAAGACCGAACGTAGCGGTCCGTTTTCCACAACGCGGTAACGGCTATAATGTTTGCCAATCCACAGTTGCGAGGTGTATGGCGCAATTCCGCCTGCGCCCAGGGTACGCCCCACGCTGTAACAGTCGAGCCCAAGTCCGTGATTTACATGATACGACAGACCTTTTTCAAGTTCGTCGGCATAAAATTTATCAACAATCAAACTGTCGGTGCATTTGAGCCAGAGATCGACGCCGTTGCCCGGATTTTCCCGTGCCAGAGCGGGTCCGTACATTCGATATGCAGCAAAATCGTTTTCCCAGGCAAAATCGTCCTTGCGTTCAGGCACATGGCGGGCGGCGGTTTTTGCCGCCACCGGCGACGGAACACCCTGTTTCAGTTGATAGGTTTTCGACGAATGCGCCCGCAGTTCGACCGGAAAAATCATTGTCCGGCGGCTGTTTGTCAATTGACAGGGGATTTCTTTGCCCTCGCTGTCCACAAGAATAAAGGAGGCAGAAAAATTAAGTTCGCTCAGGCAAATTTCCACCATTTCGCCCGTTCTGTCGATGTCCGAATTGTTGCTGACAACTATTTCGCGACCTTGTGCCGGACAGGTATCAGGCACGCAAAAAATCATAGCCAACAAGCATGTTTTCAAAATCATTATACCCTGTTTCATCTGTTTACATTTATTGTATTTATACTTTCAATTTTACGGTGCAAAGGTATGAAACATTTTTGAAAAATAAAAATTTGGAGATTTTCGGCTAAATCTTTTTTTGAGGTGCTATATTTATTTAGTGTCCGTCCGAAAACTCGAATACACGCAATCGCCGTCCCGTCAGGGACGGAATGTGAAATTTGTTGATTTAAAGTGCAGTCC
>JAITIA010000105.1 GCA_031279695.1 Prevotellaceae bacterium
ATTGAGGTTTGCTGCGGTGTGAGTTCGGCAGGAATAAGATTGTGTTTAATGGCATCGGTATGAATATGATAGTTGATTTTCGCGAGTTCTCGTTTGGCGCTCCAGCCGATTGCTTTCTGTTCGTCTTCTTTGAGGCGCTGAAATTCTTTGACCAGAAGTAACTGAAAACGTGCACTAATCCACATCCCAAAATGGAACGCAATATCCTTGTGAGCATACGTTCCGCCGTAACGTCCTGCTTTTGCGGTAATACCTATGGCGGCGGTGCGTCCAATCCACTGTTTTACAGAGAGTACAAAATTGTTGCTGCCTGCCGAATTTTTAATTGTACCGAATTCGGTATAATTAAAATCGGGATTAAACAGTACTTCCCATTCTCCGATATACTCAATGGTGCTTTTTAAACTGAGCCATTTAATAATGATATGCTCCTCCATTTGGCTGTGAGCCATATCGGTTAACGAAATATAATCTGAATCTTCAATTCGAATAACAGTTATATCCGTGTTATTTACCGTTATTTTTGCCATATTTTATTGTAAAATTTATCTCTTTGTTAAACTTCCGATATTTGCGCCTCGCCTGCAAACTCTTTTTTTTCGGCGGGAAGGTTTGCGAGACCCATTTTTTCAATCAACATTTTTATTTTATCAACATTTAATTTATTAATATTTAATTACTTAAAAATTTATTTTGTGCTTATAAGTACGGTGCAAATATAATAAAAATTTTTATTGCATCTATATTTAATTTCACAATTGCTTTGGCGTCCAAACCGCCGTAAAGCCCTTTGTAGCCAAAATTCTGAAAAATTGCATAATCAATGGTGTCAATTACGCCTGCATTATGCGCTGCGTCCGAGGATATCCTCGAAATGATTATTAGGATTTGATGCACTGTTTCTACACGCTTCTTTTGCGCGTTCAATCACAGGCAAAAAATGTCTATACTCAGAATATTCAAGCACTTTCGACAATTCGCGAGCCGACCAGTATTCATTGCCGTTTTCGTCGATTCTTTTTATCTGTTCAAAAACAGACGATGCATTTTTAACTGCTTCCTTGTTCATTTCTTTGATCATTTTACTTCTTTTTTTACAGTATGTTTAATTTTCACAGCCGAAAACAGGTTTATTTCAAAACTTGTTTCTGTGCCTGTAGTTTGCAATTCCTTTGTAACCATATCCGACAATATTTCGCTGCTTTTCTGCATCACAATTGCCTGTTTTTGTGTATCGTCCGGCGATTTAACAAGTTCGGCAACCACATTGGACAATTCTCTCATTTGAGCAAACGCCTCCACTATGGCAATGGTTGTGTCGGTTGCTTTTTCGCTCTTTAGAATGGTGGCAAGCATATACAAACCCTTTTCGGTAAAGGCGTTTGGCAGCACAGTTGAATGTTTTAATCGATTGAACCGGTCAAAATTTTTGACCAGTTCCATTTTTTCTTCCCGATTAGTTTCTATAATATAACCAGCAGGAAACTTCCCGAGATTATTTTTAACAGCCTGATTTACTTCTTTTGTTTCCACGCCATAAAGCCATGCCACATCACTATCCAAAAGCACATTTTTGTTTTGGATTGATATGATTTTATCCCGCACATCATTTAGCCGTTATTTCGCCCTTGTGTTTCTTCTGAATTTCAGTAGTCATATTTTATATTGTTTTTATGTTTACTCGTTTTTTTTCAAAGCAAAGCCCCGTCACTCCCATAATGCTTGTGGATTTTGAGGGAGCAACATGGTTTGATTTTTCCATTCATTTTCTTACAGATATTCGTGTTAATCAATACATTATCTGTCTTATCACGGATAAAATCACGATGCAAAGATAGTAAAAATTTTTGAATCTGCAAACTTTTGTTTTCTGTCCTCATTTTTACCCGATAATTATTTGTTGATAAAACTCGACATAACCGTCATATTCCCCTGCAAAACTTTGTATTTTGCTCTGTTCGGGTTGATTTTCAATATACAAACACAACTCGTGAATATGAACATGTTCGGGATTGGCGTAAATCGAATACCGTTTGCAGGCATTATTGTTCACAATACCCATTTTAAACAGTCGCCCCCCAAATGAGAAAAAAGCCGTAGTACCCCATAGTTGAAATCAAAAATTAGCATTAGACTTATTATTAGGCAAATATGACATAAGGTAACGCAAGTTGGGTTAAGAATCTTCCTGAGGGGACGATTTTGATTTACACAATTTTTCGACTGACGGCGTTGTCGGTCAGTTTCATGTTTTTGAAATCGATGTTCGAGAGCAGGGTTATGCCGGGGCGTTTGTCGAGGTCGAAACTGCCAATATCGCCGTCCATTTGCAGTGCGCGCGCGCCGTTTAGCGTTGCCCAGCGCAGCAGTTTTTGCAGCCCGATGTTCGGAAAATGTGCTTCGATAATCTTCATTTCCTTCAAAATCGACAGGCTGGTGTTGGACGAAAGACTGTCGGTGCCGAGGGCTATCGGCATATTATATTTGTCGAAAAGGTCGATGTCGGGCAAACGGTTTTCGATATACAGGTTGGAGGCGGGACAGAGGATGAGCGTGGTTTTCTGCGCGTCGATTTGCTCCAAATCGTCGCTGTTTACAAAGGTATTATGCACAAGCAGCAGGCGGGCGTCGGGGGCAATGTGGTTGATAATGCGCTGCATAGGGTTGTGGTTGCTGTTCAGAAACAAATCGACCTCGCTGCCGAAAAGATTTCTCATTGCGCCCTGCTTTTTTGAAAACAGCTCGACCTCGTCGCGACTTTCCTTGTTGTGGATGCTGACGATGCCCTCGCTGTTGCCCGCATCAACGGTAAGCCGAAACAGATTTTCGGAAAGCGAATACGGAGCGTGAGGAGTGATGGTTGCCCGCAAACCGTTCGCCTCAAAAGCGACTTTCAGGAGCGAGGCTTTTGCGAAAATATCGTCCGCCAAATCGGGTTTCAAACCAAAAGTTTCAACAAAAGTATGGTATTTCAGTCTGCTTTTTTTCTTTATCCTGATGCTTGCCTCGGTATTGGCAATGTCGGCAACAGCCACAATGCCTTCGATATCCATCAGTTTGTCGGCAAGGCTCATTGCCTCCTGCTGTTTATCGACGTCATGGTTGCGCAATTGCATGATACTTTTGCAAAAGGCACTCATCCCCTGTTTTTGAGGGAGTTTGCTCTCCATGTGCGAAAGTTCGAGATGACAGTGCGCATTGACAAATCCGGGACAAATAATGCCGTTATAGAACTCCACCCCAGCCTTCTCTGCGGGCGGATTGCCCAGCGAGTCCAAAGCAAGAACAACGCCCTCGTCATCGATTTCCACAAGCCCGTTTTTGATAAACTCTTGTCCTGTAAACAGATAATTTCCAGCAATCAGTCGCCCTGACTGGAAATTATCGCTCTTCAATTTATAATTCATAACCAACAATTCTGTTTTGAGCGCAAAAGTAGTTATTATTTTCGATTAAGGAAATTTTTCAATCGATTTTATTTTATGAAGACTAAGTTTCTTCGTGTAAAACAATATTCTTACACCAAAGTTTCACAGAGTTTCACAAAGCATACAACTGCCGCCGCAGGCGCTGACCACTGACCACTGACCACTGACCACTGACCACTGACCACTGACCACTGACCACTGACCACTCTACTGTATCACAGCAGTAACAAAAGCGATGATAGCCATCACTGTTACTGTCAGAATATACGATGGATTTCGCTGGAAACGGTTTCTTGCTCTGAAACTCTCAAAAAAGCCGACAATAATGGGAATTATTGCCAGAAGCACCACAAACAGAGGCATATAAATTGCCGGATGCATACCGGCGGGGAGAATGCACAGAACAACAAGAGCCGAATATATTGCCGATTTCAGCATTGTATTGACATGAATCAGCGCGAGGTCGAAACCGCTGTAATCGAGTATCATTACCTCGTGAACCATAGTCAGTTCGAGATGTGTGCGCGGGTCGTCCACCGGCAGGCGACCTGTTTCGACCAGCAACATCAGGAAAAAGGCAAAGGCGGCAAGCAAACCCGGAATAACGGAGTTCAAAGCGCTGCTGTTCACCATAATAAACATGTCGGCAAGCGAACCGTTTTCGGTCAGCAGCACAAAAGTACCGGTCAGCACAAAGAATGCCGGCTCGATGAGCATTCCATA
>JAITIA010000183.1 GCA_031279695.1 Prevotellaceae bacterium
AAAAATCTTAAAGGCAAACGACGAGTTGAAAAGCGTAGTCTTTAAGTTCAAAACAAACTGATTTTATCAGGCAGCTGACAGATTCGACAGCGGTTGAAAACTTTTCGCCACTGTCGAATCTTATCTCATGTAATACATAGTGTTAGCGAGTTGCATAACATGAAAGTTTTATCATGTAATCTTTTAGTTAGTTGCTGCTTAAAAATCAAATAAAAGATTTTATATCAGTATTTTATCAGTAAAGGAAGTTGTCTCAAAAATCGCAAGTAAAAAACGTCCTGTCGGGGGCGAAAGCTTGGTAGAAATATCTTTCCGAAAAGTTGAGGCTGCCTCAAAAGGTGAATCACCCTACGGCGATTCCTGTAAAATGTCTAATTTTGTGTCCATAAAATGCTGGTGTTTTATTGAATCGTAAAATTGTTTTATCAACCACAAGATTAGTGATTTATTTACAATTATCATCACTTTCTTAAAAGTTTTTTTGAATGATTAATATTATCAAACAAGCCGCAGAGGTTTTGAGAAAGGGCGGCATAATATTGTATCCCACTGATACTGTGTGGGGATTGGGATGCGACGCCTGCAATACAAGTGCAGTGCAAAAAATATTTGAGTTGAAACGCCGACGCGAAGAACAATCAATGATTGTATTGGTGTCCGACGAAAATATGCTTGCGCAATATGTTGTTGAAGTTCCTGAGATAGCTTGGAGTTTGATAGAAGTTGCCGACAAGCCATTGACAATAATTTATCCTCACGCGGCGGGTTTTGCGTCGGGCGTGGCGGCAAGCGATGGCAGTGCAGGTATCCGTATTCCGAAACATGAATTTTGTGTCAAACTGTTGAAAACACTGAGATGTCCGCTAATATCCACATCGGCAAATATTTCCGGAGCGCCGGCTCCGCGTTCCTTAGAGGAAATTTCGGATGAAATTATCAATTTCGTCGATTTTACAGTTCCTCGCAGTTGCGAAGGTAGAATGAGCGGAAAACCATCGTCGATAATAAAACTCGGTATAAACGGCGAAGTCAAAATTATTCGGGAGTAAGTTGCAAATCTACACGAAATACCGAACCGGCGCTGAAACATAGTCTTCGACAAAATTCATTGACGTTGTTTCCTGAATATTCTGTTGCGAGAAAAACATGGGAAACATTCGTGCAAAATAGAACATAGCAATAAAGAGTAACACTATCGTTCCCAGAATTATGAGCAATTTCAGTTTGTCTCCGTAAACCGCTTTTTTCGTTTTCTTTTCGTTTTCGTACAATTCGCGAAAACGTCCGCGTATATTGGGGCGATACGATTTATCACTCTGATTTCTTATTCCCATTTCTTCCTCAATTTCCATCAGGCGTTTTTCCCGTTCTTCCTTTTCAGGGTTCCAAATGCGTGGTTTATAAGCGAATTGTTTGGGTTTGGGCGTTTTGAAAAAAGTTATTTTTAATGCCATTTTCAATCGTTTTAATTCATGCAAATTTACTAATATTTTACAAGATTAAATTCTAACTTTCCGTTTTATATTTAATGTAAATGCTAATATCCTAAAATATAAATATATAAAATAAATGTTGGGAGTAAGAAGATAAATTCATGGAGCTTTACTGAAACTTTGTAAATCTTACAGTTGAGTATATTACAAGAAAAAAGCCGGTATTTACCGGCTTTTTATTAGCTGAGTTTTACTCCGTTTCGATTGTGTATTTTTGATTCCAGGTAGTTAAGCGAAGAGTCGGCGATGATTTTTATATAACATCTGTATTCAAACGACCACTTCATGCGTAACGAAGGAAATCCTTTTTTTAGGAATGCGGCTACAAATGGATGTACCGCCACAATCAAACTTTTGCATTTTTTTTCTCGAACGAAATAAGCAATCTGATTTTTAACCTGAGTGTCGAAAATCAGACTTGAACCTATGTGTCCCGTACCGTGGCATGTTGGACAGGTTTCCTTCGTACTGAGATGAGTTTCGGGGCGAACGCGCTGTCGTGTCAGTTGCATAAGTCCGAACTTACTCAATGGAAGGATATTGTGCTTTGCTCTGTCGATTTCCATAAATTCAACCATTTTATGGTATAGAGCGTGTTTGCTTTCGCTCTCGCGCATGTCTATGAAGTCCACCACTATTATACCGCCCATATCTCTCAATCTGAGTTGACGAGCTATTTCTTCGGCGGCAAGCATATTCACTTCAAGTGCATGAACTTCTTGACTATTACCCGATTTCATTCGAATGCCGCTGTTGACATCGATAACATGCAGAGCTTCGGTATGTTCTATTATCATATACGCACCATTGCGTAACGAAACTACTCGTCCGAACAATCCTTTGATTTGTTTGGATACTCCGTATTGATCGAAAATAGGAACTTTGCCTCTATAAAGTTTAACAATCTGATCTTTTTGAGGTTCAATATTGTGCACATATTCTTTGATATCATCGAATACGGCTTGATTATTAACGTAAATATTATCGAACGAACCATTGAGCATATCGCGCAGGATGGCTGATGTGCGGTTTATTTCGCGTATCAGCAATTCCGGCTTTTTAAACACATGCAATTTATTGCAACAATCTTCCCATCGTTTGATCAGCAAGTTTAACTCATCTGCCAAAACATTTCCACTCTTCCCTTCGGCTACGGTGCGTACTATAATTCCGTAGTTGGGTGGAAGCAAACTCTTGATGAAACGTCTTAATCGTTTCTTTTCTTCGTTTGAAACGATTTTTTGCGAGATGGAGATTTTGTCTGAAAACGGTATCAACACTAAGTTACGGCCTGCAATCGAAATTTCCGAAGTCAGGCGCGGTCCTTTTGTCGATATTGCTTCTTTTACTATTTGTACCATAATCGGTTGCCCTTGTTTCAGGAAC
>JAITIA010000238.1 GCA_031279695.1 Prevotellaceae bacterium
AGCCGCAAATCCTGAAACGTCCGTCCAATACCCAAACGATTGACGCGATAAGGTGCGAACCGTGCGATTCGCTTTCCTTTAAACTCCACCGTCCCTTTTGTCGGCGCAAGAAAACCGGAGATAATATTTATCAGAGTTGTCTTGCCCGACCCGTTACCGCCTTTGAGTGTATATACAAAACCGCTTTCCAAACGAAGATTCACCCCATTCAGAACCCGGACGTCGCCGAAAGATTTATGTATATTGCTCAATTGTAGCATATTATTCCAATAACATCAAAGTTCAACTTCTTATTTCAATTCTTCATACGAAATATTTTCCAATTCCTTTTTCAGTTCGGTACTTGGGGTAAAAATAACCCTTGCGCCCTTAATGTTTGACGCATTAAAGTCGTCTTTATTTTCTACGCCTTCGCTCGACAGCGTAAGACGCAACGTGCCGAAATTTCCAAGTTTTACGCTCATGCCTAATTTCAGAAACGTTGGCAATTCGTCGGTAAAATTGGTGATAACATTTTCGACGTCGCCACGTGTAAGCGACGACCGTCCGGAAATTTCTTTCGAAAATTCCTTGATGCCAAATTTACCCGTATTAACAGGTATAGCATACCATTTTTTTTGATCCCTGTTTTGAGGGTTTGCTTTTTCTACTATTTTATATTTCATCTTATTATGTAGTAAAAATTGTTATTAAATTTCTTTAGTAATATTGTTCATATCATCAATAAAATTTCCCACCGCAGGAAAATTTTCTTCCCACCGCAGGAAAGTTTTCTTCCCACCGCAGGAAAGTTTTCTTCCCACCGCAGAGAAATTTTCTTCCCACCGCAGGAAAATTTTTTTCATACAAAATGGCAAAAAAACAGCGGCGTCAGGAGCAGGCGTTTGTGCCGCCACGCGCCCGCAAAAGTTACCGAAATCAACTAATTTCGACCCTGTTTTCCGGTAACAACCGGCTTTTTTCCTGTCCTTTATTTTTATACTGCCACAACTTTTCATGACTGTTTTTTTGTATGAATATTTTTTAAATTAAACGGCGGCAAAGGTAGAAATTTTTTTTCACATAGATGCAAATTTTTTTTTCAGAAATTTTGCTGTATTTTTTTTTCTGCTGAAATACAGTATTTTCAATAGCAAATTTTTTTTGTCCCAAAAAATACATTTTTGTCCAATTCAGGCAATTTTTTTCTCCGCTTCGACAGATTTATGGGCTAAATCTTTTTTTGAGATGCTATTGATTTATGCAGAAATTTTCACAAAAAATTACAACTCAATCTACAAAACAATTTTAACCGCAAAATTCACAAAGAAACTGCATTGACGTTCATTTCATCATAATATTGGTTCTACTGGGATTTGTGTGGAAAATCCATAGATCCTTTATTTCCAAAGGCGTCCTTAGTAGAGACGCTATTAATCGCGTCCTTATTCCCGTATTTTTCATTTCTAAAAAACCGGTTCGGACAAACATCAGGCGAGCAGATGTATTGTCAGTCCTGAGCGCAATTTGGGTTCGAACCATGTTGTTTTTGGCGGCATAATTTCGCCCGAATCGGCAATATTTATAAGTTGGGACATGCTGACGGGGTAAAGCGCAAAGGCAACAGCCATTTCGCCCGAATCGACCCGCCGGCTTAAAATGTCCAAGCCTCGGATTCCGCCCACAAAATCAATCCGTTTCGATGTGCGCAAATCCTTTATATCGAGAATTTTATCGAGAACCAAATCGGAAAGTACGGTTACGTCGAGGCAACCAATGGGGCTGGCGTCGTAAGTATCGGGTTTAGCCGTCAGCGAATACCACGCTCCTCCGAGATACATCGCAAAATTGTGCAGCACAGCCGGTTTGTATGGCTCTTTGGCGTTTTTGCGTTCGACGATAAAATGTTCCCGCAGCCTGTCGAGAAATTCTTTTTCCGACAAGCCGTTCAAATCTCTGACCAGACGGTTGTAATCGATTATTCGTAAATGACTTTCGGGAAAAATAACTGCCATAAACCAGTTGTATTCTTCGTTGCCTCTGTGGTTTGGGTTTTGCTGACGTCGCAGTTTTGCAACCGCCGCCGCCGCCGCTGTGCGATGATGTCCGTCGGCAATATAAAGGGCGGAAACATTGGCGAATATCTCCGTTATTTGACTGATTTGACTGTCGTTATCCACTATCCAGAGTTGGTGTCGAAAGCCGTCCGACGCAACAAAATCATACTCTGCCTGCCGCGTGTTTACTATCGAATCGACAAGGGTATTCATCTCAGGCACATCGGGATACGAGAGAAACACGGGCTCGATATTGGCATTCTGGACGTCCACATGTCTGATGCGGTCATTTTCCTTGTCTTTTCTTGTGAGTTCGTGTTTTTTTATTTTATTTGCCTCATAATCTTCGGCATTGGTGCAAGCCGTCAGTCCATACTGCGTTCTGCCGTTCATGGTTTGCGCATAGATATAATAGTACTCGCGACTGTCCTGAAACAGCCAGCCATTTGCCAGCCATTGCCGGAAACATTCCTTGCCTTTTTCATACACTTCGGGCGCATATTCGTTTGCAATCGGGTCATAATTTATTTCCGGTTTGGTGATATGCAACAGCGATTTTTCGCCTGCTTCCGCCTTTGCTTCTGCCGAATCGAGTACATCGTACGGACGTGCCGCAATATCCTTAACATATTCGTTACAAGGACGTACGGCTTTAAATGGTTTTAATTTTATCATAAATTACAATTAAAAATTCGCCGCAAAGGTAATCCATTTAGTTGAAAATCGAAAATTTTCCCGGACGCCGCTCAAATTGCCGTCTTGTTATTACGAATCTGCCAAAATGTCAGGTTTTGAGTTTTGGCATATACTTTGTAAGAATGGCGTTTTGTAAAAATTTTAATAAAGATATTGTAATGAAAGGAAAAATAGGAGTAACAACGGAAAATATCTTTCCGGTTATTAAAAAATTTTTGTATTCCGACCACGAAATATTTCTGCGTGAAATAGTTGCGAATGCAATTGACGCCACAAAAAAACTGAAAGCGCTCTCGTCGCTGGGCGAAGTACAGGGCGATATTGGCGAGCCGGCAGTGAAAATTGCAGTCGATAAAAAAAATAAAACCCTGTCCGTCTCCGATTCGGGTATTGGAATGACTGCGGAGGAAATCGAAAAGTATATCAACCAGATAGCCTTTTCGAGCGCCGAAGAATTTCTGGAAAAATATAAGGATAAAACCAATATTATCGGGCATTTCGGGCTGGGATTTTATTCGGCATTTATGGTTTCCGACAGGGTCGAAATCGTTAGCAAATCGTATAAGGATACGCCTGCAATGCATTGGGAATGCGACGGATCGCCGGAATATGCGATGAAGGAAACCGAACGCGCCGAACGTGGTACGGACATCATTTTGCACATATCAAGCGAAAATGAGGAGTTTCTGGAAACGTCGCGCATCAAGGAACTGCTCAACAAATACTGCAAGTTTTTGCCCGTGCCGATTGTTTTTGGCAAAGAACAGGAATGGAAGGACGGCAAATATGTCGATACCGATAAAGATCACGTGATTAACAATGTCAGCCCGCTGTGGACGCGCACGCCTTCCGAACTGACCGACGAGGATTATGCCGACTTCTATGGCGAACTTTATCCCGCCAGCGACGAGCCTCTGTTCCATATTCATCTGAATGTCGATTATCCGTTTAATCTCACCGGCGTGCTGTATTTTCCGAAAATCAAAAGCAATATCGACTTTCATAAAAACAAAATACAACTGTATTCAAATCAGGTTTTTGTAACCGATTCGGTTGAGGGCATCGTCCCCGATTTTCTGACGCTGCTGCACGGAGTTCTCGACTCGCCCGATATTCCGCTGAACGTGTCGCGCAGTTATTTGCAAAGCGACGCCAATGTCAAAAAAATATCGGGACATATTACCAAAAAAGTATCCGACCGTTTGAACGATATTTTTAAAAACGACCGTCAGAAATTTGAATCAAAATGGGATGACCTTAAACTGTTTATCGAATACGGAATGGTTACCGACGAAAGTTTCTGCGAAAGGGCAGAAAAATTCTATCTGTTTAAAAATACTGAGAGTAAATATTTCACGCTCAACGAATATAAAACGCTGATCGAAGCCGGTCAAAAGGACAAAAACAACAATCTTGTTTATCTTTATGCCTCCGATTTGAAATCGCAGTACGGATTTATCAACGCCGCCAGAGACAAGGGCTACGATGTGCTGCTGTTCGACGGACAACTTGACACGCATTTTATCAACAAACTGGAAGAAAAATGGAAAAATTCGCGCTTTGTGCGCGTCGATTCCGACGTAATTGATAAATTGATTGAGAAGGATGTGGTGCGCGAATCGAAACTTTCGGACGAACATAAGGATTTCCTGCGTCCTGTTTTTGAAGCCCTTACTCCCGAAACAGGAGAGGAAAGATATCTCGTGAATTTTGAGCCGTTAGACGAAAATGCCGCTCCGATAATTATCACTCAAAACGAGTTTATGAGGCGAATGAAGGACATGTCGGCGATGGGCGGCGGCGGAATGTCGTTCTATGGACAAATGGGTGATATGCTTAACGTTGTGGTCAATTCAAACCATCGTCTGGTAACGGAACTGAATGCCGCATTAGACGCCGAACTTGGCGACAAACTGAAGTCGGAACAGCAGAATATCGCCGAAAATCAGGCTCGATACGAGGCTCTGAACGCTCAGAAAAAAGATAAAAAGGACGAGGAAATTCCACAGTCGCTGAAAGACGAATTGCAGGAAGCCGAACAACTGCTCGACGCCGCTAAACAGCAACAAAACACGCTGCTGAAAAATTATGGCAAACAAAATAGGCTCGCCAAACAATTGTTCGACCTCGCTCTGCTGGCTAATAACCGCCTCACAGGTGAAGATCTCGACAGGTTTGTTAAACGAAGTATCGATTTGCTGGTCAGTGGTCAGTGATTAGTGGTCAGTGATTAGTGATTAGTGCCTGCGGTGGAGGAATTGTCTGAACTGTGATTTCGGTCGGTGGTTAGCGCCTGATGGCGGCAAAGCGTGTTCCGTCATTGCGGGGTCAAGAGGCTTTAAGAATCTAAGACACTTAGTGTCTGTCCATAAAGTCGAAACACATATATAATATGTATAAAAAGCGTTTTGCAGAGGGCTGTGCCATTCGCATGGCGGCTGCGGTTTTTGCATCTCGCAGAGATGCATCGCTCGGTAGAACATCATC
>JAITIA010000240.1 GCA_031279695.1 Prevotellaceae bacterium
GGGACTGCACTTTAAATCAACAAATTTCACATTCCGTCCCTGACGGGACGGCGATTGCGTGTATTCGAGTTTTCGGACGGACACTAAATAAATATAGCACCTCAAAAAAAGATTTAGCCATTGATCCCTAATAATTGAAATATCCGAATTTTTTGTAATTTTGCTGCAAAAAATTATTACGATGTTGTGTATAATACAGCCGCATACAGACACTTATTTCAATATGGCGGCGGAAGAATATTTATTAAATGCTTTTAGCGAAGATGTTTTTATGCTCTGGCAAAACGCCTCTGCCGTTGTTGTTGGGCAGTATCAGAATACTTTGGCGGAAATCAATCAGGATTTTGTGAACAGGAACAATATCAGCGTTGTACGCCGGCTTACGGGGGGTGGCGCAGTATTTCACGATTCGGGCAATCTGAATTTTACCTTTATCAAAACCGGCACCGAGCCAAATTTTGAACAGTTTACCCGCCCGATAATCGAACTACTTCGTTCTCTTGGAGTTAATGCAAATTTCGAGGGGCGCAACGATATTACGGTCGAAGGCAAAAAAATTTCGGGAAATGCAATGCTGACCTCCGGAAACAGAATTTTGGAACACGGCACTTTGCTGTTTGCCTCGTATATGGAAAATATTTCTGCCGCCCTGAACGCCAACTCTTTGAAGTTTGAGGACAAAGCCGTGAAATCCGTCAGAAGCAGGGTTGCAAATATCAGTCAATATCTGAGTAAACCAATGACTGTTATTGAGTTTCGGGACGAAATAATGAAATTTATGTTCGAGAACACGCCCAACTGTCGGAACTATTCGCTGACGGCAAAGGACGTCAAAGCAATCGAAGAGTTAAGAAACAGTAAATATGCAACTTGGGAATGGAACTATGGCAAATCGCCAAAATATACTTTCACAAAATCGTTCAGAACTTCGGCAGGAAATATGGAAATATTTATTGATACGGACAAAGGGATTATACAGAAAATGAAACTGTTTGGCGATTTTTTCGGAAACGGCATTGCCGAACTGGAGGCAAAATTTGCTGGTTGCCGCCACGACAAAAACTCTATCGCCGCAAAAATCAGCGAAATATCGCCGCAAAAATACATTGTAAACCTCTTGCCCGACGAACTGCTGAATGGATTTTTTTAGGCTTGGCTTAGGGCTGTTTCAACACAAAGCGGGCAAATACTGGATTATGGTCGGAATGCCTGTATTTTAAGTTAATTCTTTGCGTTGCAATGGCTTCGACGTTGGGCGACACAAGAAAAAAATCGATTAACGTTTCCTTGGTTAATCCCTTGATATAGGGCATGTCCAGAAAACGGTTGGTGGCGTTGCCATCGGAAACAAATTTCCATTCGCGCGGCATTAAATTGGGCGATATGGCAAGCGGAATAAAATATTCGGTATTGATATTTTGATATTTGACTGCATTTTCCAGTGGTGGCGTCTGATTCCAGTCACCGCCAACAATAACATAATTTCCTGATAAATATTCATTTAAAATAAAATCCTTCAAAAATCTCATTTCCACGTTTCTTTGCTCGCCATTGTGGTCGAAAGCGGAATTGTGGGTATTTATCAGCACAAGATTTTTTCCGTTTTTCAGCGCTAATCGACATAAAATAAAGCATCGATTTGGCATAAACATCTGTTTCAAACCCGATTGCCGCGAAGGATAGGCGTATCGCAGGCTTTGTTGGGGAATGTGTTGGCAAAGAATTGTCAAGCCCGATTCGACGCTACCGGTTGGCGAGTGCGGCGGTGCGGGAACAAAAAGCGATTTGTAATTTGTGGCGTAAATACTTGTATATAAGGGCATATTTTGCGATATTGCCGAAATCTGGTCGATGTGGTACGAGCGTCGGGAGTTTTTGTCCACCTCCTGCAAAAACACAAAATCGGCGGAGACGGCAGCAAGAAAATGTGTTATAGAATCAAGATTTTCAGTGGTTTTCGCCTTATTGGTGCGCGATTTTTTACCACCGTCGTAAAAAAAGTCCATTTCGCTGTCCAATCCTGCATAACCGATATTCCATGTCAGAATCTCAATCGTGTCCTTTTTGAGGGGCGCGGCTTGCGGCAGGCTGGTCAGAACAGTTACGCTTTCAGGACGATAGGCGGTCAGCGCAATTATCATAAAAAACAACGCCGGCGCCGCAAGCAGGAAAAACGCGCTGATAGATACAACAAAGCAAATTTTTCTTCTTATCATCATTTTACGATTTACGATTTACGATTTATTTTATATATAAAAATTTAATTATCAATTATTTTTTCCGTTTTGACGGTGGTATCGACGGTGGACGCCGGCTCGTCGGTTGTTGCGCTGTCGAATATCGTGTCGGGCGGTTCGATGTTTATATTTTCGTTATTTGTCTCATTTGTTGCCGGTTCGCTGTTGTCTATCGAAAACAACATGCTGTTCATGTCGCTGTTCATCAGCGGCGAGCGACGTGGAGCCGGAGTTTCGTTGAGAATATCGTCAATGCTTTTACGCAGAGCATCATACATTTGCTGACGCAAATTGAATACGGTCGATTCGAGCGATTGTGTTTTCACCGGCGTACCCATGTCGGCATATTTGCGCGACGCCAGCGAATAGTGAACATTGTCGGGCGTACCCCACAGATTTAGACCGACTTTGACAAGCGGCACAGGCCATTTCAATATCGAAATATGATATTGAAACGAGAGGTCGAGATTTTGAGTTCCTCCGATGGCTGCCGTGTATCGGTCGATATTCATCACAAAAGGAAAAACATATATTTTGCCGTCGTCGAGCGCAAATTCCACTGCTACGCTGTCGATAATATTCCGTTTTTTATTCTTGAAATGCAATGTTTTAGCAATTTTCGCAAAGGTTTCTCCGTCGAGCAGCGCCATATTTTTGCCGTTGATGTAGCAGGAGGCGCGGGTTGCCGGCATCAGCACATTCGAGAGTGAGTCGAGTTGGCTAACTGCTGTAATTCTGCATTCTACCACTCCGTCGAGCGAACGCATGACGGGGGCAAGCGAGTCAAGCACGGGCAGCGACTGTCGTAGTTCGCCTATACGAATATGTTCAGTATGAGCATCCAAGCCAATGTATGCGCCTTTGGTGGTTGGCGCTTTATAGACTATCGACAGGTCGGCGTTGCCAAGTTCCGAGCGAATATTGAGATTGGGGATACGGACTGAGCCGTTGCGGACAATGATTTTTCCGCCGGCTGCCAACAGGTTCAAATGCGAATAGCGAAGTCGTTTCATACTGGCATTCAGTTCGATGTCGAGATTGCGGGGAACAACAAACAGCCCTGCCGGCAGTGTATCGGCGTCGATTGCGAAAGCGGACGAATCGGCTGTTGTTTTGGCGTTTACCGTTTCAATATCAATAGAATCGTCCTTTGTTGTATGGCGTTCGGCATAATCCGACGCGGCAGCCAGCGCCCGTATAATTTCGTTACAGTCGAGCGAATCGGTTTCCATGTCTAACTTTGCCGTTATCTGCCCGTTACGCAGCAGAGCGCGACGAATGCCTGTAATTTTTCCTTTCAGATGCATGTTCGATTCGCCTGCCTGCAAATGAGCGGAGGCAACCGATATGCTGTCGGAAGTAAAAGTAAACGAGGTGGATGAAAGGCTTGTGCGCAGCGGAAACCATGGTGATTGGAGGTTGATACTCTGCCCTTTGAACGAGCCGGACAAATCCCAGTGCGACAGAAATTCGCGTGCTTCGCCCTGTCCCAGCCGAAAATCGATGGCAGCGCTGTTGCGGGCGGCGGAGAGCATGGCAGAATCGCGGCGCAGGTTGCGAATCAGCGAGTCGGCTCTGGGCTGAAGGCGGGCGGGCAAGTCGCGGTAGCGGAGAGTCAGCGCCAGCGACGAATTGTGGATGCGTCCGGCAATATCGGTCAAACGTCCACTCAGACTGTCGATTGACAGGCGGGTTTTCAATTCTGTTTTAGTGGGATGCGCTGCCTGCGGACCCAGTTTGACGAGCGCCGACATGCGGGTTGCCTGCATCTGCAATGTTGAATCGATTGCCGACTGCATCCGTAAATTGCTGAGATTAAGGTATGCCGCAATTTCGGCAATCGAAACCGAGTCCTTCGGTTCGGAAGTACGAAAAGTTGCCTGCAACAAACCGGCGTCGAGCGACAAATCGTTCGACCATCGGAAGTTCAGGCTGTCCATTTCGGCTGTTGCACGGAAAAGACTGGCAATTTTATATCCACGAATACTGTCGGTTACGTGGCTGCCCATGCGTATTTTTGTCATCGGAGCATACAGCGCTATATGTTTCGACGGATAGTTGAACGTTGCGCCGTTTACATCCACCGAGCCGGTGGCGTCGATTTTGCCATAATCGAACTCCAGCAAATCGTCGAGAAAACATTTGCCCGCCACGTTCAGTTTAGCCGTTCCGCGCATGTTCATCAAATCCTGTCCCGAAGGCATATTTTCCCAAAATCGCAGAAAATCAACCGCTCCGTCGATGCGGAGATTGATAAACGGACGGGTAAAAATATCGACAAAAGCGCCGTCCACGCTCAGTCGCGTCGATTCGTTTTTCAGCTTTAATGTTTTGATTTCGATATACGAAGGCGTATCTCCCGATTTGTCGAGCCGCGCATCGCAGTCAATTTCAATCTGTTGAAGCAGCGGTTTGTCGGGACGTTTCCTGTTTTTCACCTCGCCGTCCGTCAACCGGAGCGAGGCGGTGCAGAGAGGCGTCTGTCCGTTTCCGGCGACGCCTTCTATCCGTCCCGAAAAATTGATTTTGCCCGAAGCGGGAAACTGTTTGGCGTCGAACAGATGTTCGGGGACGGCGGCAAGCAAATCGGCAAGCGAGGCGGCATGAAGGTTGAAATCGACCGCCATCGAAAGACCGTTGCAAGTATCGCGTTCGACTGTTCCGGCAAGGTCGAAATCCATAAATCCTACCGAAACAGACGATTGTTCGACAGAAAAATGCTGATACCGCTCGTCGCTTTTCACGCGGGCGGCAAGGCTCAGCGGCAGCTGCGAGGTATAGGATTTGTTGTTGATAAATACGGTAGCCGCATCGATGCGCATTTTCAGATTTACGTCGGTAAGCGAGCCACCCACATCAAGTTGCAGCCCTTCCGCCGCCACAAAAGTGGAGTCGTGATGATTGTCGTAAACAATGCCGGCTTTGGAAATATGGATGTTTTTTACGGTGATTTCGGGCAAAGCGGCTCCGGATGTTGCCGTATCAACGGTTTGGGGAAGGATATTCCAGTTTGCTTTGCCTGCGGAATCCACACAAGCGTAGATAACAGGCTGTTCGAGCCATGCATTGCGGACAACAAGCCGGTTGCTGCGATAAAGAGCAAGGGGGTCGAACGAGGTTACAAAATTGCTGAACGATAGCAAAGTATCGTATATAATATGTTTGTCGCAACTATCGGACGGTCGGGTAACAATGTTGCCGTTTCGCAAACGAATGCCAAAATTTGGAAAAGTGCTGAAAAAGGTAATATCAACCGATTCGCATTCGAGTTTTGCGTCTAAATAGTCGTTGGCATATTTCAGCACGATGGGCGTAATGCGTTCAGGCGTAAAAATCACGTAAATAGCTACGCTCACCGCCAAGGTCAGAACCGCCGTCAGCGCAAGCAGCGAATACAGCATCCGCCGGAAAATTTTGCGCACAATTACTCGTTTTTTATTAATGTCTGCATCTCTCATGAAGTGTTATTGTTGTTATTATTACTGTCTTATATCAAATTTATACCTGTAAAAACGCGCTCAAAAGTACATAAAATTTTTTAGTTTTCTGTCTGAACTGTGATTTATTATATATGTATCTGTTGATACCTCTTCATGATGTGTCCGCAACTTGCGGAGGCGTGTCCGCAACTTGTGGAGGCGTGTCCGCAACTTGCAAGGATGTTGATTATATATATGAATTTAACAATATTAGATAAATAGTGTCCGTCCGAAAACTCGAAAAAATGGCATATCTGCAAAGTCCCGCAGGGATGACGCATTATAATCGACGATTTTCATATTCCGTCCCTGACGGGACGGGCGTCGCTGTGGGGTTTGCGTTTTCTACCAACATTCCGTCCCTGATGGGACGGTTTGCGTCAACGAAGTTTATACACATATTGTCCTCGATTTTATGGACAAACTCTAAATAGTGTTTGTCTGTAAAGTCGGTCAAAATATTATTGTAACATGAAAGGCTGAGCAATCAAGCAATCCGCAGGATTGCATCGCTCGGTAGAAACGGTTGCCAAAGAATTTCCTGCATCCCGCAGGGATGCATCCCACAGGGATGCAAATGCGTGTGTGTGATGATGTTCTACCGAGCGATGCATCTCTACGAGATGCAAAAACCGCAGCCGGCGGGACGGTCGTGTTCGATGTACATTTGCCTGCCTGCGACGTGGGGACGGTCGTGTTCGATGTACATTTGCCTGCCTGCGACGTGGGGACGGTCGTGTTCGATGTACATTTGCCTGCCTGTGTCGTGGGGGCGGTCGTGTCCGATGCACATTTGCCTGCCTGTGTCGTGGGGGCGGTCGTGTCCGATGCACATTTGCCTGCCTGCGACGTGGGGACGGTCGTGTTCGATGTACATTTGCCTGCCCCAGCCGTCGGGACGGTCGTGTTCGATGTACATTTGCCTGCCGACGGTGGCGGCAGGCAAATATATATCATATATGCGATATTTTTGTGATTGGTGGCGGCGTAATTCGTAAATCAAAAATCGTAAATCAAAAATCAACATTAAAACTGTATATGCCTGAGCCAATTTGATAGATGGCGTATTTGCCGTCCATTTTTACAAATTTGACGCCTTTGGATGAGGCGGCTTTACGTCCGCTTTCGCTCACTTGCTGCCTGTTGGTTGCCGGAATGTAAACCAGAGCGGTGGTATTGGCAGGAATAACAATATCCCATTTGAAGGTATTAGCGGTGTTGCGCCAGTGGCTTTTAAGCATTCCATGCACCGACCGGTACGAGGCTTTCACATAATCGAGCCCGTCGATAATATACGGTTTCATGACAATTTGCTTGAATCCGGCATGCGACGGTTCGTTACGGATGCCGGCGAGGTATTCATAGTACCACACAATCAGGTCGCCAAGCAGCATGACATGGTTACCGGAGTTCATAGCCGGATCAGCGGTGTTGCCGTTCCAGAGTTCCCAGATTGTGGTAGCGCCATTTTCAATCATGAAACCCCAACTCGGATAGTCGCGGTTGGTGGCAATAGTCAGAGCAAGGTCGGGTCGTCCATTTTCCGTAAGACCGCGCATGATCCACTGTGCGCCAACTAATCCTGTGCTGATATGACTTTT
>JAITIA010000243.1 GCA_031279695.1 Prevotellaceae bacterium
TAATATGCCCCCGCAATATGGAACTCCGTATGGAGTTCCACCGCCTGTGATATTCGGATATTTCTATTGATATGAATGCCCTGACGGGCAAAAAACAACACAATTGTAAACTACAGCCTATGCAGTGTTTTAATCTATTGAAACATAACGTTTTTTGATGTGTGAGTTCTGATTGAAAAAATTAAACAAGTATAACCGTTTAAAACAAATAGATATTTGACAAATTAATGCATCAGTAGTAATCAGTAATCTGAAATTTAAAATCAAAAATCGTAAATCGTAAATCAAAAATTGTAAGCGTTTTAGCAGATTTATTTGTATCAATTCAAAAATTTTTATTACTTTTGCGCGTTATTTTTAAAAACGTATGAATATGATTAGTTTAAAAAAGGGTGACAAAGCGCCGGATTTCAGCGCCAAAGACCAGAATGGCAACACGATCAGCCTGTCCGACTATAAAGGCAAAAAACTTGTGCTGTATTTTTATCCGAAGGACAATACATCGGGCTGTACCGCAGAGGCTTGCAGTTTGAGAGACTCCTGTCAGGCTTTGCGTGGCAAGGGCTACGAAATATTGGGCGTCAGCCCCGACAGCGAAAATTCGCATGTCAATTTTATCACAAAATACAACCTGCCCTTTCCTCTGATTGCCGATACGGATAAATCTCTGGCTCAGGCTTATGGCGTTTGGGCTGAGAAAAAAATGTACGGAAAAACATATTTTGGAATTGTCCGTACCACATTTAAAATTGATGCGGAAGGTGTTATCGAAGAAATAATCAGCAAAGTCGATACCAAAAACCATGCGGCACAATTGTTGTCGTAAAACATTTATATATTTGTAAAACAGAAAAATATCAATAAAAGATAAAAAGATGGAAACAGTCAAAACAGTTTATTTGGGCGAATTGCGAACAGAAGCAACTCACATTCAGTCGGGTAGCAAAATTATTACCGACGCACCTACGGACAATCACGGACGGGGAGAATATTTTTCGCCAACCGATTTGCTTGCAACTGCTCTCGGCTCGTGTATGCTGACCATTGCCGGAATATCCGCTAACACGCACGGTTTCAGTGTCGATGGAGCAACAGTTTCAACAGCCAAGCTTATGGGCACCAATCCGCGCAGAGTGGTGGAAGTAATTGTGGAACTGACATTTCCCAATAACGGATACTCCGCAAAGGAACGCGCGATAATCGAAAAATCGGTAAGGGAATGTCCCGTTGCAAACAGTCTGCATCCCGATTTGAAACAGTCCATATCCTTTATTTTCAAGGAATAAACCATGCTTGCACAAATAGGGGAAGGTTTGCTTGGACTGCTTTTTCCAAATCTTTGTGAAGTATGCAGGACGCCACTTGTCAAAGGCGAGCGATGTATCTGTCTGTCTTGTCTTTATAAAATGCCTCGAACAAGATTCTGGAAAGAAAAAGATAACGAAATCGAGAGGCTTTTTTGGGGTAAAACACGCATCGAACATGCCTGCGCCCTGTTTTTCTTTCGCAAGGGCAGCCTCTACCGTCCATTGATACACAAGCTTAAATACTCCGGCAATCGCAGAATTGGAGTCCGTTTGGGCGAGGAACTCGGCATTTGCCTGAACGACGTCGATACGTTCAGCGATGTGGATTTGCTGACGCCGGTGCCGCTGCATCCCCAAAAAGAACGCGCCAGAGGATACAACCAGAGCGAACTTATTGCTCGGGGAATATCGAACATCATGAATGTGCCCGTAGATACAGGTAACTTGATACGAGCACATTACACCGAAACGCAAACGCGCAAAAACCGAATGGAACGCATTGCAAATGTCGAAAAAGTATTCGACGTTATAGACTGTAGCCGCTTTGAAAATAAGCATGTTATGCTGATAGACGATGTTATAACAACTGGCTCGACAATAGAAGCCTGCGCATCGGTTTTGTCCGACAAATGCAATTGCAGGCTCAGCATCGCATCGCTGGGATACGCTTCGGGATGATGACGGGGCAGCGAAAATGCTTGTTTTCGCCCCAAAATGTCAGCAAAAACCTGTGTCGAAAAACCGGATTTGTATTTTTTATTCATCAAAATTTGCAACAAATCGAAATTTGTAAAATGCTTGTTTACAAATTATTACCACATATCAAAACCCGCAGTCCGCAGCCAAATCACAAACCCGAATTTGCATATATTTTAAATTTGTCGTACTTTTGCCGCGTATTTGGTGCATCTGTTTCGGTCGAAACGGATGTGAAAAGGGAATCAGGTGCAAATCCTGAACAGACCCGCTGCTGTAAGCTCATATTCAATTCGATTACGAATTAAAAATTACGAATTACGAATTGAGAGGCGAAACAATACCAAAGCCACTGGAATACGGGAAGGCGTTTCGCAAACGAGTAAGTCAGAAGACCTGCCAATACATTGTTTTTCAAGCTTTCGAGGATAAGGCTCTGAGATGTCTAATACATATCTTTGATTTTATTCATAAGGAGAAGGCTGTTCGATGTTTTTTATTAAATTTATTATATTACAATGAACAGATTTTTTATTTTGATTTTTGTTGCGATTTTTGCAGTTTCGTGTAACAAAAACGACGAATTGACGCCGGCGGCGGAAGTAAACAAAACTGCAATTGCCTTTTCAAACGAGGCAGAAAACGACAGTATCAGCCTGAGTGTCAATACCGATTGGGTGATTGAGAAAAACGCTTCATGGCTAAGTCTTTCCCCAACAGCGGGCAGCGGCAACGCTGTAATAAAGGTCAGCGTTGGCGAAAATGCAGGATTTGAAGTGCTTCATGCAAAAATCACAGTTAAGGTTTCCGGCATTCCGGATATCGAAATCGCTGTGTCGCAGGACAGAAGCAGGGAAACTACCGGTTTGTATATTCTCAGCGAAGGCTATTTTGGCACGGGCACGTCGGATATTGCCTTCTATGATGTTAAAAACGATGTGTTTACCCCAAAGTATTTCAACCAGAAAAACGGCAGAACGCTGGGCGATACGGGCAACGACCTTGCTCTTTACGGCAGTAAACTTTACTGCGTTGTTTCGGGCAGTTCCGGCTACGAGGGTCATATCGAAATTATTAACCCCCAAACCGGCGTATCGCAAAAAAGCGTAACAATCACCGAAAATGGAGCGGTTGCCATGCCTCGTTGCATTACTTTTTACCAAAACAAGGCGTACATAACCACCTTCTCGAATACGGTAGTGCGCTTAGACACTGCGCAATTGGAAATCGATGGCCACGCCGCGCTTAGCGGAACATTTGCCGAAGGAATTTGTCATTACAACGGTAAATTGTATGTTTGCAATTCGGGACAAGGCTCTGGGACAACTGTTTCGGTGGTCGATATTGCCTCGTTCAGCGAAGAGCGCACGCTTACTGTTCCGCAAAATCCGATAGCGATTGCGGCAACATCCGCAGGTGAAATCTATTTCACAACCGGCGACCTCTCGTGGAACGAAGGACCGGCGTCTAATCTGCACATACTGAATGCAACAAGCGGACAGGTTACAAAAACATTCGATGTCAGAGCGTCGCGAATTGCGCTCAATCGCGATTTTGTGTATGCGGTGGATTTCGACTGGGGGAATTATTCGGATTATATCTGTAAAATAAACCTTAAAACACAGGTTGTAACGGATTTGGCAGATCGTATCGAAGATTTTACAATGATTTATAATGTTTCGATAAATCCGGCAAACAACGACGTTTACATAACAAATACGGGACAGAATGTGCTGGTTTGGAATAAAAACGACGAAGAACAGAAACGATTCGAAACTGGTGTTCCGTCCACCTCAAAAGTGGTTGCAATTACAAGGTAAACAGACGCTTGAAACGAATAGCCAAACGCAAAAGCACAATGGGCTGCCGGATTTTAAGACAGCCTGCTGTGCTTTTTCTTTTGGAATACTCCGTTAAGAGTTGCATATCAATAGAATATTAATATGCCCCGCAATATGGAACTCCTTGCGGAGTTCCACCGCCTGTGATATTCGGATGCTTCTATTGATATGAATGCCCTGACGGGCAAAAAACAACACAATTGTAAACTACAGCCAATCGTTGATTAGTGCAGTCCCTGCGACTTTCCGGCTCAGCCTGACCGCTGCCGCAGGCATTTTTTTCATAGCACCTCAAAAAAAGATTTAGCCGCAAGTAGGACTACTTGCGAAAGTTGAATGATTTTTTATAATTCAGACAAATGGCGGGGCAAACACCGTAGAGACGCCCAATTTGGGCGTCTCTACAATAGTGCCGCAAACACACTTAAAAGCAGCAAAATCATCATGAAATCACAGTTCTGACCACTAATCACTGACTTTCGCTATTATCGTTTCTGTGCCGCGTACTTTGTCGCCTTTTTTGACGCAGATTTCGGTATTGAGGGGCAGAAACAGATCCATGCGCGAGCCGAATTTGATAAAGCCCAGTTGTTGATTTTGGAACACGCGGTTACCTTCATCGACGTAGGTTACTATGCGGCGGGCAACGTAGCCGGCTATCTGGCGGAATAGTATTTCTGTTTTGCCGTTATTGAGTACAAAGGTTGTTCGCTCGTTTTTTTCCGACGATTTGGGATGCCATGCCACCAGATATTTGCCCTGATGATGTCGAAAATATTTTATCACTCCCGTCATCGGCACCCAATTGATGTGGACATTGTTTACCGACATAAATACCGATACTTGGAGGCGTTTGTCCTTAAAATATTCGGTTTCTTCCACCTCCTGAATAATCACCACCGTGCCGTCGCAGGGGGAAAGAATGGCGTTGGGCTGCTCTTTTATCGGGCGGTTGGGGACGCGAAAAAAGCGCATCATAAATGCCGCCACTGTTCCCAAAAATGCCGAACAAACCCAGAGCCACCATGTGGTGTAGAACTCAACGGCAAGCGATAGGCTCAGGAGAAATATCACTCCCGAACTCAGTATAAAGTTTTTTCCTTCTTTGTGCAGTTTCATTTTATTGTTTTTGATTTATCATTTAAAAATATTCGATATTAAAAATTTTGAGGTACGCCAGCGCACAGGGGAATGCCAGTAGGGCGCCGTCGAAACGGTCGAGGATGCCGCCATGTCCGGGCATAATCTGTCCGCTGTCCTTGATGCCGGCGCTGCGTTTGAACATCGACTCCACGAGGTCGCCAAAAGTTGCCATCACCGTTACAATTGCGGCAAGCGCGCAGGCGTGGACGGCGGGAACGGGCAGCCATTCAGGGCTATATATGCGGATAACGAAGGTTGCCGCCATCAGAAATACTGCGCCGCCGGCAAAGCCTTCCCACGATTTTTTTGGCGAAATTCGTTCAAACAGTTTGTGCTTGCCGCCGCGTCCGAAGAGCATCCCGAAACAGTATGCGCCAACATCGTTGCACCAGAGCATCACAAAGAGTGTCAGCAGAATGCCGTAGCGGTAGTTGCCTTCAACAAAAACAAGTTCCGAAAAGAGCGAAAACGGCAGGGCTACGTAAATAATTCCGCCAAGGGCGCGGGCAATATTGTCGAACGGTTTTTGGGCTGACAAATAGAGTTCGACCACAAACAGCGCCATCAGTGGCACAATTAGCAGAGCAAACCAGCGCCGGTCTATCAGCAGCATGTTGTTCAAAAAAATCAGCAGAAAGAGGCTTATAGCCGTCAGGCAGCCGATGATTTTGGCGGGCAAAGCCCTGCGGTCGGGCAGGGTCATGGCATACAGTTCGCACAGCCCGACGGTCATTATCAGCAAAAATGCTGCTCCAAAACCGACCGGATGAAATATGAGCGCCGCCAGCAGGATGCCCAGAAATATTGTCCCGCTGACTGTTCGTGTTATAAAATTGTTCACTGCGCAGTCTGTTCCTGTTCCGGAAAAGCGACGTTGCCAGCCTCGCCGGTCAAGCCTAATTCTTCCAGTCTGTTATTTTTTCGTTTGCCAAAAATCTGTTCGAGGTCTTCGCTGAAAATCACTTCCCGCTCGAGCAGCAGTTCGGCAAGGGTATGCAGCCCGTCGCTGTGTTCGTTGAGCACCGTCAGGGCGAGGCTGTAGGCGGCGTCGATAAATTTTTTCGCTTCGGAGTCGAGCGTTTCTGACGTTTTTTCGCTGTACGGCTTGGAGAATGCATATTCCGACTGACCCGACGAGTCGTAGTAACTCATATTGCCTATCGTTTCGCTCATGCCGAAGTAAGCAGCCATGGCGTAAGCCTGTTTGGTAACTTTTTCGAGGTCGCTGAGCGCTCCGGTCGAGATTTTTCCGAAGACCAGGTCTTCCGCCGCGCGTCCGCCAAGTGTTGCCGCCATTTCGTCCATCATCTGTTCGGTGGTTGTAATTTGCCTTTCGTCGGGCAAATACCAGGCGGCGCCCAGCGAGCGACCGCGTGGGATGATGGTTACTTTGAGCAGTGGATTGGCATGTTCGAGCATCCAGCTGACGGTGGCGTGTCCGGCTTCGTGGAAGGCAATGGCGCGTTTTTCTTCTTTGGTGATGAGTTTGCTTTTCTTTTCCAAACCGGCAATTATTCGGTCGATAGCGTCAAGAAAATCCTGTTTGCCAACGGTTTGTCGGTCTTTACGGGCGGCAATCAGAGCGGCTTCGTTGCAGACGTTGGCAATATCGGCTCCCGAAAATCCGGGTGTTTGACGAGCCAGAAATTCGATATTGAAATCGGGGTCGAGTTTCAGTTTTTGCAGATGAACTTTAAAGATATCGAGGCGTTCTTTGTATTCGGGCAAATCGACATAGATTTGGCGGTCGAAACGTCCGGCGCGCATCAGAGCCTTGTCCAAAATATCGGCTCGATTTGTTGCGGCAAGCACAATCACTCCACTGTTTGTTCCAAAGCCGTCCATTTCGGTAAGCAGTTGGTTGAGTGTATTTTCGCGCTCGTCGTTACCCGAAAAGCCTGCATTTTTGCCGCGAGCCCGTCCCACGGCGTCAATTTCGTCGATAAACACTATGCATGGCGCTTTTTCCTTAGCGCGCCCAAAGAGGTCGCGCACTCGCGAGGCGCCAACGCCCACAAACATTTCAACAAAGTCGGAGCCCGACATCGAGAAGAAAGGCACGTTTGCTTCGCCGGCAACAGCCTTTGCAAGTAGGGTTTTTCCCGTTCCCGGAGGACCAACGAGCAGAATTCCTTTGGGGATTTTGCCGCCAAGGTCGGTATATTTCTTTGGATTTTTCAGAAAATCGACTATTTCCATAATTTCGACTTTGGCTTCTTCCAAGCCGGCAACGTCGCTGAAAGTAATTTTTTTCTGGTCGCTGTCCTTGTCGAAAAGTTGGGCTTTTGATTTGCCGACGCTAAAAATGCCGCCTCCGCCTCCGCGCGACATGCCGCGAAATATCAACAGCCAGAAGACCAGTAGAATGATGGGCAGCATCAGAAAATCCATCACCCGTCCGAAGTAGTTTTTTTCTTCGTCATATTCGGGTTTAACTCTTTCGGACGGCAGAATATTGCCTTGCGCTTCCATGATTGTTATTTCGGGATTCCATTCCGGCGGCGGGATAAAGTAGAAATGCGCGCCCGAAAAAGTGGAGTTGGGCGCGATACTATATTCTTGCCGGTATTTGTCTATTCTGCCATCTTTGAGCCTTACTTCCACACGGTTGGCGTTTGTCAGGTGGAGTATTTTTGCAACGTCGCCGTCGGGGAGCATTTTGCTGTACACGTCCTTCCACTGTACTTTTATTGGGTCGTCGCCACCGTTAAAGATATAAAACGACAGCACCGTAAGCCCCAAAAGGGCATAAAACCAGTAGGGATTGAAACGTTTAGGCGTTTTATTGTTGTTGAAGCCGCCATTGGGTTTCTGGTTGGGATTTTGATTATAATTATTCATAATTAATATTGTAAAATTTTTATCAACGATTAAGCAATATCTTCTTGAAACTTCACTATTTCGGCGTCCGCCCAGAGATCTTCGAGCGCATAATATTTTCGGCATTCGGTTTGAAAAATGTGGACAACAACCGAGCCGTAGTCCAGAATTATCCAGAGAGCGTTTTCGTCGCCCTGTCGGCGCCACATTTTTCTTTTCAGATGTTCGAGCACTTTTTCCTCAATATTGTCGGCAATTGCTCTCACTTGCACTGTCGATGCGGCGCTTGTTATCACAAACAAGCTGCATACCGCAGTGTCGATTTTATCCATATTTATGTGAACAATATTGTCGGCTTTTTTTTCTCTCATTGCCGTCATTATTGTTTCCACCAGCACGGTGTCGTCTAATACGTTTTTATTCATTAACAAATATATTTTAATTTTTTTCTATGATTATACCTTATATATATATGATTTTATTTTTTTATTTGGGACAGGGGACAGCCCTGTACGATTTTGCGCTGCCTCCGCCGTGCGAAGGGCAGGGAATGCTTTTATACTTTTTCGAGTCGCCGCCAAAATCGCCGTCGCAGCCGAATTTAAAATTGATACCGAACTGAAACGTTGCGTATTTCTGCGAATAGGGGCTGAATAGCCCAATAATATTGTCGGTCATTGCATGGATGTTGAATACTCCGAGATTGAGCCCCGCGCCCAAGCCGATATTGACAAACGAATTGTTGGTAACGGTATATGACAGAGCGCCCTGCACGTAAGGCACATCCTGAGTGAGCAGCAGCGCTGAAATTGCCCACGGGACGCCGGCGGGAGTAAATTCGCCATAGCCGGTAATGCCCGCGCGGAAATAATCGTGCACCGGATAGTTTGCTCCAGCCATTACTGCCGGCGACAGCCACTGCGAATATTTGTCGATATTAGCATGGTAGGGGCGATAGATTGATTTCAGAGTATCAATAAAATCGTCCCAACTATTTATATTTGTCGAGCCCGAATAGTTGACCGTGTTGTTCAACGTAAATTCGTGCACGTCCTTAGTCCAATTAATCATGCCCAGATTGAGAATGCTTGCCGACACTTTCAGCCCGTTTTCGAGCGTTGTATTGAAGCCCAAATCCAGCCCTCCGCCAATATTCGACGGGTTGAATACAAAATGATTGACGCTTAAATTATGTTTGAATTTTTTTGTTGTTCCCGACGCGGGATTGATTTCGACTTCGCCCGGCATCGACACTTTGGAATCGAAGTCCGATACAACGGACATGGCGTAGGTCGAGAGGTCGGTTGTTAGCGATATAGTATTGTGTCCCAAAGCGCCAATTCGTCCGAACATCAGTTTGCCGCGCAGCCCCAACCAAGTATTTTCGCCCAAACCGAAGGCGGCGCTCAAAGCATATTCGCGATAGTGCATCGCCGCAAAGTCGAATGTACCGCTAACGGTTTGCCCCGCAAACTGCGAATTTCCCAGAAGAAGTATTTCAAACGGCGGTTTGGCAAAAGCCGACGCCAGCGAAACTCTTTCGTTGATATTGAATTGGAGATACATTGTTTCGGTGCGATAGCCCAGCATTATCAGGGCGATATTTTCGTTGCTCGAAATCAGATTATTGTCCTTCAAAAGCGAAACCACCTTTGGTCCGTCGATAAATTCTTTGCCGGCGCCCAGACTATTGTACGAAACAGGCGCGCTTGCCGCCACCGACACGTTGCCCAGCACGGGAAAGCCCACATTCCACCGGCAATCGCTGACAACCGAAGGGTTGAGCGTATTCGACTGCAAAATGTCGTGCATTTGATAAAGCGTCATGTTTTGCTGCGCCGACACGACTAAGCTAAAAGCCAGAGAAACAAGTCCTAATAATAGAGTTTTTTGTGTCATAATTTTATTTCCGAATGTGTTTGTATCTTTATTTTAACTCCAATTTTCATATTGATTTTTCCAGAAGCAAGTTGCGAAACGGCAATGGCTTCGGGAAACAGCAAACTGGCGTCGATATACATTTTCTCCGCCTCCATAGTAGCGGCGTTGAGTTGAATATGCGTTGGCGTTTCGGGGATACGCACCTTGTTGCCGCCAACAGAGAAACGGTAATTCTCCGGCAACCAGAAATAGTTTCTGCCATTTTCGGTGAGCGTAAATACCTGTAAAATTATTTCCGTTTCGATAGGCAAGCCTCTGATATCTGCTATGATGTGCGGTTCAATCCATTCTATCTGCCCCATTTTACTCAATCGATTGAGAAAAAACATGCAGGACGTTGGACCCATTTCTACCGGCACGCCTTTGGGTATTTCGTAAGCATCATCCAAACCCTTTATCGTCATAAAATCGGCAACGTTGATCGTTGTATCCATTAAAGGCAAAACAAACTCGTACGTTGATGAATATTTGTCCGGTAATGACTCTGCTTTATAGCAGGAATTAAGGGAAAAACAAAACAATAAAAACAATAACAACCTGAACTTCATCTAAATCATCTATAAAATACAGCAACAAAGGTAATAAAAAAATAATAAATAGGACGAAATCTTTATTTGAGAGACTATTTTTTTGAAACATTTTTCACTTTCTTTGCTCCGTATTTGAAAAATCCACTACCTTTGCACAAAAATTTGATACGATGAAAAGATATAAAATACTGTTTATCTGTCTGGGAAATATCTGTCGGTCGCCTGCGGCGGAAGGCATAATGCTGAAAAAACTTGGCGCACGCGGCTTGAGCGACCATTTTCTTGTCGATTCGGCAGGGCTGCTCGACTATCATGCCGGCGAACTGCCGGACGTCAGAATGAGAAAATGCGGTCAGGCGCGGTCGTATAATTTTAACTCCCGCTCGCGCCCTATAAAACCGGACGATATAACAAACTTCGATATGCTTGTGTGCATGGATAAATCCATTGTTCACAGCGTAGAAAAGCGCTGCACCACACAAACGGACAAAGAAAAAATAACCCTGATGACCGACTATTGTGTGAAACTCAACGCCCGCGAAGTCCCCGACCCATATTATGGCAACACAAACGATTTCAACAATGTACTCGATATTTTGGAAGATTCCTGCGACGGGTTGATAGAAAAATGCTTAGTGATTAGTGATTTGTGCTTAGTGATTTGTGATTTGTGATTTGTGATTTGTGATTTGTGATTTGCGTGTATCCGAGTTTTCGGACAGACACTATTTAGTGTCTGTCTATAAAGTCGGATACACACATACAATATGTATAAAAAGCGTTTTGCAAAGGGCTGCGCCATTCGCATGGCGGCTGCGGTTTTTGTATCTCGTAGAGATGCATCGCTCGGTAGAACATCATCACACACACGCATTTGCATCCCGCAGGGATGCATCCCTGCGGGATGCAAGATATTCTTTGGCAACCATTTCTACCGAGCGATGCAATCCTACGGATTGCTCGATTGCTCAGCCCTTCATGTTACAATAATATTTTGACCGACTTTATGGACAGACACTATTTATTTATGAATACCGTACTGAATACCTAATAAAACAAAATCAGGGATCATTATAACAAAGCAGGCGAGCTTTTCAAAAAAGCAGGCGAGCTTTTCAAAAAAGCAGGCGAGCTTTTCAAAAAAGCAGGCGAGCTTTTCAAAAAAGCAGGCGGGCTTTTCAAAAAAGCAGGCGGGCT
>JAITIA010000259.1 GCA_031279695.1 Prevotellaceae bacterium
TATTCCACGTTTTGAGGCAATGCTTTCCGCTCGTGCTCCGGTATTTACACGCCGCACCAACGGTTGGGACATTTTTGTCGAAGTACAGAATTTCGGACAGGTCGGCTCGTCGGCTGCAAACCTGACGCTGGTTGTCCAAAATGACGAAAAAACCGAAACAGTGGGCAAAATCGCAATTCCGGCGCTGAAACCCTACGAAAAAATCCGCCTCCTGATGTCCTCCAAAACGGTTTTTGAAAAAGGTAAGGAATATACTTTTCGCCTGACAATCGGCACAGAAACAAAAACGCTTTCGGAATATACGTTTAAGGATGCGAGATAAATAATATGTGATAGAATACAAATGATTACATTCATGTAAAATAGACATGCCATCGGGATGTGTCGCTCGGTAGAAAGAATACAAAATAAATATCTATCTTTGCGGCGTATTTGACGGATGGTTTTTGTACGGTAGTGATTATTTAAACTGCATGATAACAGGCGATACGACGGTTAAGAGAACGATTTTCGGAGGCTTTGTATGCGGGATTTTGCTTGCCGGCGCGTCGTCCGACACAGTTAAACGGATATTTAAAACAAATATTATGTACAGTTACAAAAGGAAACAATGGTTATACCTTATTATTATTGTCGTTGTGGGCGGCATGATGTTTAACACGCCGCTGAACGGGCAAACTCTGACGCATCTCTGGACAGGCTTGCAGAGCAAACAGCCGGAGGCTACCATGCCCAAAGGCAAATCGCAGTTCAGGATACCCCTGCGCAAGGCTAAACAGAATATTGCCACCGAACTTGTCCCTGTTCATCAGGGTGAATGGATTATCGCTTCGGGATGGGAACTTGGCACAAACACTCAGGTGCTTGAAAATCCCCGCTCTATGTTTGGCGACGACTTTAATTCGGGCGAATGGCTCAACGCCACCGTGCCCGGAACGGTGCTGACAACGCTCGTCGAACAGGGCTTGTATCCCGAGCCGCTCTTGGGGCTCAACAATCTGCTCATCCCCGACACGCTGTGCCGAATGGACTGGTGGTACAGAAACGTCTTTGAATGCCCGCCTCAGTCCGAAGGCGAACAGACACGCCTGCTTTTCAACGGTATAAACTATCGGGCAGAAGTTTTTCTTAACGGGACAAAACTTGGCAATATCGAAGGGGCATTCATGCGCGGCGAGTTCGACGTTTCGTCGCTTGTTCGCCCTAAAGGTA
Organism: Prevotellaceae bacterium; assembly: GCA_031279695.1. Lineage (GTDB taxonomy): Bacteria > Bacteroidota > Bacteroidia > Bacteroidales > UBA932 > JAIRLF01. The sequence continues at coordinate 1,213 of JAITIA010000259.1, forward strand.
AAAACATTCTTGCGGTACACATCATCCCGCCGCCCAATCCGGGCATCCCTCACGAACAGTCGATAAGCGCCGGTCAGGGGCTGAACGGCGGCGCTCTGAGTATCGACGGACCAACTTTTATTGCCGCCATGGGCTGGGACTGGATTCCGGGAATACGCGACCGCAATATCGGGATATGGCAGGACGTGCGCCTGCAAATGGGCGGAGCGGTCAAAATTATCGACCCACAGATTATTACATATCTGAATTTGCCCGACACGGCAAAGGCGGAAATAACCGTCAATCTTCAACTCCTCAACACCTCGGGCAGCGCCGTTACCGGCACAATTCATGCAAAAATCGAAGGCAAAACGCTGGAAATGCCTTACTCGTTGCAGGCAAACGAAAGCAAACGCCTGAGTTTTGCACCCGCTCAGTATCCGCTTCTTGTAATCGACAATCCCCGACTGTGGTGGCCCAACGGTTACGGCAGGCAGGAACTTTACAGCCTCGAACTGCAGGCAAATGCCAACAATCGCTTTTCCGACCTCAAAAATGTACGTTTCGGAATCCGCGAACTGTCGTACGAGCTGATGGTGAACGCCGCCGCCGCGGGCAACGTCCGCATTGCCTGCACTCCCCAACGAGCTATCACCAACGGCAAACCGCTGTTCGACTATGAGCAGCGCGTAGCATACGCGCCCGACGTTCAACTGCCAACGTTGTATCCCGACCGGCGGATTGACGACTTTGAGAAGCTCGACCCCGCCGACCCGATGGGTCCTTTTTTGGTAATCCGCGTCAATGGCGTCCGTATCTTTTGCCGAGGCGGAAACTGGGGAATGGACGAGGCTTTGAAACGCTCGTCGCGCAAACGGCTTGAACCCTGTATGAAACTGCATCAGGCAATGAACTTTAACCTCGTCCGCAACTGGACGGGCGAATCGACCGAAGAAGTATTCTACGACCTGTGCGACGAATACGGAATGCTTGTGTGGAACGATTTCTGGATAACAACCGACGATACCGTCGAACCAAACGACCAGCCGCTCTTTCTTCGCAACGCTACCGATGTTGTGCGACGCTTCCGCAATCATCCGTCCATTGCCGTCTGGTGCCCCCGCAACGAAGGCTTTGCTCCGCAAGGGCTGGCAAAACCGCTGACCGAAATGCTTGCTCGCGAAGATCCCACGCGACACTATCACGGTCAGTCGTGCAAACTAAACATGCCATCGAGCGGACCTTGGGAATATTTTGAAGACCCGTCGTTATACTTTACCCGTCAGGCACGCGGCTTCAATTCCGAAATGGGTACATACGCTATACCCACCGCCGCAACTATCCGCAAATTTATTGCTCCCGACGACCTGTGGCCTATCAGCGACGCATGGGCGTATCACGACCTGCATCATACCACCCAAAACTTTAAAGGCTTTATGGCGACAGTCGGTCGATACGGCGAAGCCAGTAGCATGGACGACTTTGCCCGCAAAGCACAGTTTGTTACCTACGACGCATGGCGCAGTATGCTCGAAGCATGGAACAGCCGCATGTGGAATAATACTTCGGGGCTGATACTGTGGATGAGCCATCCCGCATGGTACAGCATGATATGGCAAACATATACCTACGACTACGAAACCCCCGGCTCGTACTTTGGCTCAAAAAAAGCCTGCGAACCGCTGCATATACAGATGAATTTGCCCGACAAGGCGGTTGCAATTATTAATACCACCCGCAGCGACCACCGCAAACTGACCGCCTCGATACGCTGCTACGACCCGTCGGGCAAAGAACTGGAACGGCAAACAAAAACACTGGACGCTCCGGCAAATTCAACCGTCGCCGCCGGCATCTCGCCCTCGTGCAACAAGCCGGAACTCTGTCTTGTACGCCTCGAACTGAAAAACAGCGGCGGCGTAACAGTTTCGGTGAACGACTATTGGCAGGCAAACGCTCAGCAGGCATATCAGCAACTGGCAAGCCTCAACGATAATGCCGACTTGCAAATAGTTAAACGGATAAAGGACAATACGGTAGTTGTCGAAATTAAAAACCGCTCGAAAAACATCGCTGCCGCCATCAAACTGAATGCTGTGGACGTCAGCACCGGAGAAAACATTCTTCCCGCATACTTTTCCGACGGATATTTCAACCTCCTGCCCGACGAAAAACGAATAGTAACTGTTGCATTCGACGACCCGCAGATGCTGCAAAACTGTAAAATAATACCCGAAACGACCCGCAAACCGGAGGTCAAAATACCCGATATACGAAAAAATAAACTGCGTATGAATAGCAAATAATCAATTAAAACACAAGGCATTTAACCAAACGGCGCAAATAAATATCAATTGAAGAATTTGTGGAAACAATTTTTTGTACTACTTTTGCGCCCGCAAATTGCAATTGTCCTATGGTGTAATGGTAGCACGTCAGATTTTGGTTCTGCCTGTTTAGGTTCGAATCCTGATAGGACAACAATTTTGGATTTTGGATTGACGATTTTGGATTGACCTGCGAATAAACGATCTGCGTCTGTTGAGCCTTATAAGGCTGTGGCTGAAAGCGCCGGTATCGGAGAACGGGAATTTGGCGGGGAGCAAGCGCAATAAAACGGGCACTGCGCAGGGCGGCGTAATCTCGCCACTGCTTGCAAACATTAATCGGTTCAAAAAAAGATTAAGGCGCTAATCGCCCGAAGGGTATAACTTTCACAAACACAATGCCAACGGCTCGCGACAGGGAAACAAGTGTCTCTCGGTCTGAAAGGCAGTACTTATACGCAGTATTGTCATTCATGTAAGCGTTTCAAGAAAGCATTGCCTCCGCAAAACTGCGCCTTCGGCTTGTATCGGTTATGAGCATGAATTAAATTCATCCCCCGCTTTTTCGCCCGTCTGCACTCAAAAAAATTGACCGAATTTAGCTCAACAATTGCTCATTTTATATTTTTGACGGTAATATTGACGATTTGGAGGCGATGATATACAGGGGATTAAAAAAAAATATTTTAAATATTCAAAAATTATGTAATTTTGCGCCCTTTATTAAATAAATTAAAAATTCAGATTGGTTATGGAAAATAAACCAGCTATAGTTATTTTGTGTGGAGGAGGTCCGGCTCCCGGTATTAACACGGTTATCAGCGCAGTATCAAAGGCGTTTCTTAAATCCGGCTATCGTGTAATTGGGTTGCACGAAGGCTACAAAAACCTTTTTGCAGCCGAACAAAAAATTGTCGATATAGATTTTAATTATGCCGACAGTATTTTTAACGTTGGAGGCAGCGCTCTGAAAATGAGCCGCTACAAACCTAAGGACAGTGAATTTTGTCCCGACTTTTTTGTAAAAAACAACATCAAGTTGCTGGTAACCATTGGCGGAGACGATACTGCATCGACCGCCAACCGGATTTCCAAATATCTGTCGGAAAACAACGTTAAAATACAGAACATCCACGTACCCAAGACTATCGACAACGACCTGCCTCTTCCCGAAGGAATATCCACTTT
>JAITIA010000018.1 GCA_031279695.1 Prevotellaceae bacterium
TAAAACTATGGCATTAAAGCGTTTTGGCGTTTCATTGGAAAGTGAACTGCTGGAAATACTGGATCAATATGTAAAGGAAAACGGATTTGCCAACCGTTCGCAGGCAATCCGTTTTCTGGTGGAGAAAAATGTGGCCGAGCGAAAATGGCAGTGCGATCATGTCGTAGCCGGTACGATTGTAATTATGTATGATCAGGCGAAAAGGGAAATTGCCGCAAAAATTACGTCCGTTCAGCAACAGTATCAGGAAGTGATTCTGTCTTCCTCTCAGTACTATCTGAACGAATGTTTCTGTCTTCATATCGCAACCGTTGTGGGTACGGCTTTCCGCCTGACAGAACTTTCCGACAAACTGATTACCATCAAAGGGATCAAGCACGGCAAACTGGTCATGAGCCGAGCGGATTAGTCAGGGGGCAAGTAATTGTTCAAGTTCATTGATCCGTTGCATGCGTTCCAGCGAGAATGTCGTATCGCGTTGCTGAATGTATGCCAGCATTTTCACGGCTTTCCGTCGCAACGCATTCTGCTGTTTTCCGGCGTCACAAAGAAAACTTTCTTCCATCAGCAGTTTGGCGGCGATTTCCATTCGCTGAAGGCCTGCCATATCCGTATTGTTCAGATAATCATGTATTTCATTGACCGTTTTTTCCAGCAAGAATGTACGGCTGGTTTTCAACGAATCATGTACAGTTTGCGCCAGCGCCGGATTCTCCCGGACGGCATCCGTATTCCGCCGGTGAATCATTTGTGCGAGCACCTTTCCCAGCTCTTCAATCTGTACCATGATGAAATCTCTTCGTAACATAACTCACATTTCGTCTTCGTCGTAGCGCGGATAAAGAAAATCGTTGTAGGGAAAACGCCGGACGTGAATCTCTTTTATTCGTTCGTAAAGAAGTGCTTTCAGGGCGTCGATGTTTATTTGTCCCTTCGCCGAAATAAAAATACATCTGCCGGACAGTTTCGCCATCCAAGTTTCTTCCAGTTCGTTCAGCGAGATGTTCTCACGCACACGTGGCGTAAGGTCGTCTTCTTCCTTGGGAACAAAAGAGAAGGCATCTATCTTGTTGAATATAACAAGCGCCGGTTTGTTTTCGCAACCGATTTCGGCCAGTGTGCGATCAACCACTTCGATCTGTTCTTCAAACGCCGGATGCGAAATGTCGACAACATGCAGTAGCAGATCGGCCTCGCGGACTTCGTCCAGTGTCGACTTGAACGATTCTACCAGTTCGGTCGGCAGTTTACGGATGAATCCGACCGTATCGGTCAGCAGGAAGGGCAGATTCTCAATAATGACTTTGCGGACGGTAGTATCCAGAGTTGCAAACAACTTGTTTTCCGCGAATACTTCGCTTTTACTCATCAGCGTCATCAGCGTGGATTTGCCGGCGTTTGTATAGCCGGTCAGCGCAACACGCGTCAGTTTGCCACGATTTTTACGCTGGGAAGACTTTTGTCGGTCAATTTCAACCAGATCACGTTTGAGTTTGGCAATTTTGTCAAGAATGATGCGACGGTCAGTTTCCAACTGCGTCTCGCCCGGTCCGCGCATTTTGATTCCGCCGCGTTGACGTTCAAGGTGTGTCCAGAGCCGCGTCAGGCGGGGAAGCATGTAGCGGTATTGCGCCAGTTCGACCTGCGTCTTGGCATGTGCGGTCTGTGCGCGGCGGGCAAAAATATCCAGAATCAGACTGGTACGGTCGAGAATGCGTATCTGCAATTCCTTTTCGACATTGCGCAGCTGTTTGGGTGACAATTCGTCGTCAAAGATCGCAATTCCGAGTTCGTTTTCCGCAACATATTCCTTGATTTGAATCAGTTTGCCCGTCCCGACAAACGTGACGGAATGGGGCATGTCTAACCGCTGACTGAATTGTCTGACCGGTTCGATACCCGCCGTTTCAGCCAAAAAAGCCAGCTCCTCCAGATATTCCTTTACCTGCCGTTCATTTTGTTCGGGCGTAATCAGACCTACGAGCACGGCTTTTTCTGTGCGTTCCCCTGTTATTATAAAATCTTTCATTGCTTTTTGAAATTACGGAACAAATGTACATGAAATTTTCCAATTATACACAGACAGATAAAAATTCACTTCAAAAAATATTTTGCCCTTGTTTCATTTTTTTCTATCTTTGCAGCCTGGATAGCTTACATGTGTTATGAACGGAATACAAATTATGCAAATGCTTGCGCAACAGACAGAGCGACCTCTCCCTAAAAAGAACAGAGGCTTTGTTGGCGACCGAAAAATCATGCGCAAATGCTTGCTTTCTCCAGAGATTATGCTCAAACACACAGCTACGCATGAATTTAGAGAAATACTTAAAACTGTTTATATATGAAATTAAAATTGTCATTGTCATGAAATCAAATTTACTCCTGTTTTTGCTGTTTTTATCCCATTTTTCTGTGTTTGCGCAGAATGAAGTATATCAAAAACTTGCGGCTGAACTGAAAAAATATGAAGTTGTTTACAGCAACTACAGCGCCAACAATTATCCTGTTTTGAGCGGCAATGCCGAGATGGGCGCATTGACCGACCCGCTTGGTCGAGGTGCATACAACATCGAAATCAACGATTTGTATCTGACTAAAAAAGACCGTATCGTTGGACCGGGAATGTTTTTGCGAATTGCCGACTTTTCGGGGCTTACACCGCAAACATATCGGCAAAATTATAATCTCGAAAACGGTATTCTCACAACCAAAATTACCTACGAACAAGGCAGTTACGAATCGGAAATGTATTTTTCATACGCCGACCGCGAACTGTTTGTTTTCTCTTTGACCAATACCGGCAATTTTCCGCTGGTTTGCGATTTGGATTTGGGACAGTTTAAATTGAACCTTAAAGAACACACAGGGACAAGCATTTATGCCGTTTCCGATAAAGACGCATTCACTCCGCTCGAATATTTTTTAACCACAAATATTCCTTTTGGTGGATTTTTTAGCGAAACAATATCGCCATATCTGACCGTCCGACCGGCGCAAACGTTAAAAATCACTCTGCGACTGCGCACAAACGTCAATAAACCAATGGATAAAGGTGCTCCTGCGGATTTTGATAAACTGAAAGCCGACCATTGCGGCGCATGGCTGGAAAACTGGCAGTCGATGGGTACAATTATCTTACCCGAAGGCGATTATGCGCGCGCTTTCTACCGCTCGCTGCACTGGCTGCAATGCACCGCCGGCGGCGACAACTATCTTCCGGGTGAAACACAGTTTGGCATTCTCTCATCGCGCATTGCCGAGGCATATCAATATCGTGGTAAAGCGAGACTTAACAACTCCTCGTGGTATCAAAATCCCTTTACATACGGCGCGGCAGGCTGGGCAACTTTTGCTTACATCCTGTTTGGCAACGAAACGAAAGCCCGAAAAATGCTCGCAAACATGTATCGCCCCGAAGCGCTGACAAAAAACGACACCATTATGTTTGCCGTTGGAAAAAGCAATTATAAATACGGCAAACCGAAAGGCGAATATATTTATTTAGAAAGAGATAACCCCGACGCATTTTGTTTCGCGCATGAAATGTTTTTCGACCGTACAAGCAAAACAACTTTTCCCTACGACATGCAAATTCACATACAGGGTTTTGCGCCCGCCATGTTTTATCAGTTCGGCAAACTCTATAACTCGATGAGCGACACGGTTTATCGGGCGTTGCGCGGCTCGGCAGAATTTTGGGCAACCATGCTGAATTACGATGCGGAACGAAAAATCTACTCCCTGCCTCCCGTGCTTTCGCTCACCGAAGATTTGTTTGAAGCCGACCTGCTCGACGGGCTGTTGGCAGCAAAATGGACGCTTGAGCAAGCCTCCGAAATGGCAAAAACACGAAATATGGACAAAGATTTGCGCGAAAAATGGGCAAAAATTGCACAAAACATCACTTTTCCCGACCGCGACGATGTTTATCTTGAATTTCGGAACGACGACGGCAGCCGGCGCGGAGCCGGTTATCAGGGCATCAGAGGATACGCCTATCTCGGTTTTCCAACGCTGGAACTGATGAAGAATTTTCCGGCGAACAAAGTCGGTAAATCGCTCGATCAGTGCTGGATGCGCAACAAGAAAGGCGAAGGAATGATAACTTTTATTGCAAACTGGTTTGCGCTGACCGATGCGTATTGGGGTCGAGCCGAAGAGTCCAACGAAAAAATGGCGTATAGCCTTAGTCAAATCGACGAATCGGGCACGGCAATGTGCGAACAGAACGGCTCGCTCTATTATTTCCTGACGGGATACGCATCGTTCACCTTAGTGCCGTTATCGATGGTGTTACAGACCGTTGGCTCGGAAATCCGCGTTTTTCCCGCCGTGCCAAAAGCCTTTCAAAACATTGAATTTTACAATCTTCCAACCATCGACGGCGTCCGCGTTTCGGGAATTATGAAAAACGGTAAAACAGAGAAAATCACTTTCGCCAAAAACGGAAAAATAATAAAAGAAATTACCAACGTTAAGAAAAACCGTTTTGTCTGGAAAAATAATAAACTGATTGAGAAATAAATCGAAATAATACTTCGTGGTGCTTCGTGTCTTCTTTGTGTAAAAAATTATTACACGAAGAAGGTACAAAGCACCACGAAGGTTTTTTGACATAATGTCCGTCCAAAAACTTGGATACACGCAACCGCCGTCATTGTCTGAACAGTGATTTCAGGGTGATTTTGATTGATTTTTGTGATTGTCTGAACCATGATCTTATTAAGATTTTCAAGATTGGCAGGATTGTTTGCCGGTCGTGAAATTGAGGTCGCCGAACCACCCTGTCCCTGCGGGACTTGAGCGCGTGTGTGGTCGCTGCCGCAGGCTGAGCCAGCGGTTAATAAAGTTCCATCCTTGCGGGACGGCGGTTGCGTGTATCCGAGTTTTCGGACAGACACTAATTCGTAATTCAACCGGTTGAAACCGGATTTTGCCATTTGAGAAAATAGATGTACTTTTGTCGCGTGATTTTTAATAACAAATTGTAAAATAAAAAAGGGTAAAGGCATGAAATTCTCGGGAATAACAATTGACAGAGACACAAATGCAACCTTTGATTAACAGTTATATAACAGTATGAGTCATAAAAAGAATATTAAATTCGACTGGGCAATAAAGCGACTGCTCCGCAACAAAGCCAATTACAAAATTCTTGAGGGATTTCTGAGCGAATTACTGCGGGAAGACGTCATTATCCTGAACATTGGAGAAAGCGAAGGCAATCAGGATTCCGCCGAAGACAAATTCAACCGCGTGGATATTATGGTAGAAAATACTCACGATGAGATTTTTCTGATAGAGTTGCAGAACTCCAGCGAAGCCGACTATTTTATGCGGATGCTTTATGGCGTATCCCGTGCTATCACCAATCATATTCAGCAGGGCAGCGACTATATTAAGGTGCGTAAAGTCTATTCTATCAACATTGTTTATTTTGAGATAGGGCAGGGCAGCGATTATGTGTATCATGGACTAAATGAATTTCGCGGTATCCACCACAACGACCTGCTGCAACTTTCAACAAAGCAAAAGGCATATTTCGGCAAGGACGCCATCAGCCATCTTTATCCTGAGTACTATATAATAAAAGTGAATGGTTTCGACGACGTTGCAAAAGACACTCTCGACGAATGGATTTATTATCTGAAAAACGATGTGATTCTCGACGAATTTAAGGCAAAAGGCTTGCCCGAAGCACGCCAAATTCTGCAGATTGATGCTCTTTCGGCACAGGAACGCGCCGCATATTATCGCCATATAGATATGTTGCTGTTAGAGAAAAACGCTATTTCAGACTCAAAAAACGAAGGGCTTGCCGAGGGTCGTGCCGAGGGTCGTGCCGAGGGCGAGGCTGAGCGAAAGACGCTGAAAGTGGCGATAGAAAAAGAAAAAGCCGAGCGAAAGACGCTGGAAGCAGCGATAGAAAAAGAAAAAGCCGAACGCGAAGCACTTGAAGCAGCGATAGCAAAAGAAAAAGCCGAACGCGAAGCACTTGAAGCAGCGATAGAAAAAGAAAAAGCCGAGCGAAAGGCGCTGGAAGCAGCACGGGAAAAAGAAAAAGCCGAACGCGAAGCACTTGAATCAGAGATAGCAAAACTTAAACGTCTTTATGACAAACAATAAATCAATTATGAATTACGAATTAAAAGAAACTTCATGAATAAATCATCAGTCAATCATCAGTCAATCAATAAATCGTAAATCAAAAATCGTAAATCGTAAACATGTTTTATCCGGAGAATTTTGAGCAGAAGGTTGGCTTCGATAAGGTGAAGGCGGCTGTTCAGGTAAAGTGTCAGACGTGGAAGGCAAAACAACAGGTCGAAGAAATTGTTTTTCTGACCAATAGAAACGCAATTGAGCTCCTGCTGCAGCAGACGGCGGAGATGAAATCAATCCTTATGATGGAGGCTTTTCCCGATCGCGGATATGTCGATATCGATAAATCCATGCCCAAACTGAAAACTGAGGGCGCATATTTTGAAGCCAGCGAAGTGGATCTGCTGCGGACGGCGCTCACAACTATGGGACGTATCTGCGCATTCTTTACCGATGTGCGCAAAGAAAAATACCCTTTGCTGGCACGCATGGCGGGCAGGGTCAAGCCTATGCCGGAACTGATTGAGGAAATCGATAAAATTCTCGACAGGCACGGGCTGATTCTCGACAATGCGTCCAAAACACTGTACGGCATCAGGATGAACATTAAAGCCACACGGGCGCTTATTCAAAAACGAATTCAGGCAATTTACAAAAAAGCACATCAGGATGGCTTGATCGACGGGCAACTGGGGCTGACAATACGCAACGGACATCACGTTGTTCCAGTAATTGCCTCGTTCAAACGGCGGCTCAAAGGCATTGTTGTGGACGCCTCCGCCAGCGGTCGCACCGTTTTTATCGAGCCTCTGGAAATTGTGGAACTGAATAACAAAATCCGCGAACTTGAATTTGCCGAACAGCGGGAAATTATACATATTCTGACAGTTATTACCGCCTCCATGCGCCCGTCAGCACATAATATCGAATTGCTGTGCAACCTTCTGGTCGAGTTTGATTTTATCCGCGCCAAGGCAGCCTACGCCATCGACACTTGGGCGGGCAAACCGCTCATTGTTCAGGATCTCCAAATCGAACTGATGAAGGCGCGAAACCCGCTGCTGATACAGACGCTGTCGAAAGAAAAGAAAGAAATTGTCCCTCTGAACATAACGCTCAACCGCAAACAGCGGATACTGATTGTTTCCGGACCAAACGCCGGCGGAAAATCCGTTTGCATCAAAACCGTCGGGCTGCTGCAATACATGATGCAGTGCGGGCTGCTGATTCCCGCCTCCGAAAACTCGGAAATGGGCGTTTTTAAAAATATTTTTATCGATATCGGCGACGGTCAATCTATCGAAAACGATTTGAGCACATACAGTTCCCACCTTCGCGATATGAAATTCTTTGTCGAACGCGCCACGCCCCATTCGCTGATAATGATCGACGAATTTGGCTCCGGCACCGACCCGTCGATTGGCGGCGCAATTGCCGAAGCCGTCCTTGCTCATATCCTGAAAAGAGGCGCATTCGGGCTGATAACAACCCACTACTCGAACCTGAAATATTTTGCCGCAACAACCGACGGCGTGGTGAACGGCTCGATGCTTTTCGACTCCGAACAGCTCCGTCCGCTGTTTAAACTCGAAATCGGCAAACCCGGCAGTTCATACGCATTCGAGATTGCCAGAAAAATCGGACTGTCGGAGGAAATTCTGCTCGAAGCAGAGAAAAAAGCCGGCAAAAAAAGCATGAACATGGACATCCCCGCCGATGCCGATGACCGTAACCGGAAATCGATGGAGAAAAAACTCGAACAGATTAAACTGCGAGAATCGCAGCTTGACGAATTGACGGAAAAATACCATCAGGAACTGCAAAATATAAAGGAAACACGTAAAAAACTGATTGCCGACGCCAAAGCAGAGGCGGCAAATATTCTCGCCACAGCAAACCGCACTATCGAAAATACTGTTAAAACGATAAAAGAGGCGCAGGCTGCCGGCGACACGGTGAAGGCTGCCCGCAGTGAAATCGAAGCGCTGAAAGAGGCTGTTGCAAATGACGTTACCGCCGACAAATCAATAGAAAAGGAAATCGAAAAGGTGGAAAAATACCTCAATCATCGAGGCAAGGCGACGCCGCCCGCCAAAAGTCCGCCAACGGAAGGCGCAATTGAGCGCGGAATGTGGATACAAATCACGGGTCAAAAGGCTGCCGGAGAGGTGATTTCGGTTAACGACAACAACGTGATTGCCGCAATCGGCAGCCTGATTGTGCACGTGCCGCTCAACAAGGTGTCGCCACTTAGCAGCGACGAATACCGGAAAGCGGTAAAACAAAACACGCCCTCAACAACATACAATTCCGAGATGTGGCTCAAACGGCTAAATTTCAAACCCGTTCTCGACCTGCGCGGCGAAAACGCCGTCAACGCTGTGGAACAGACTATTGCCTTTATCGACGAAGCAATAATGTGCGAGGTCAACGAAGTCCGCATCCTGCACGGCAAAGGCAACGGTATCCTGAAAACAGAAATCCGCCGCTGCCTGCAATCAATATCCGATAACATCCACTTTTCCGACGAAATAGAAGAAGCCGGAGGCGCGGGAATTACAGTGGTAAGGCTTTTTTGATTTACGATTTACGATTTTTGATTTACGATTTTTGTGTTTTTCCACACAATTCCTTTTAAAACGGATTTTACTTTGCTATATTTCTGTATCTCAGTAAAATGGTTCAAAAAGAATAAATTGTATATTGATGCAACGGCTTCGCATTGACAAAGTCCTGCAAAAAGTTTTGCCACAAAATCTGTCCCAAACTTTGCCGCAACAGCATTTCAGATACCGATTTCACGCATTTAATAATTCTTTTGTGTAAAAAATTTTATTCTGACAATCAACATCTTGTAAAATTTTTTCATTTTTTTTGTCATTGTTATGAAAAATTATTACTAATTTTGAACGTTTTTTTGTTTATGATATGATACGAAAAAAATTATAGAATAAAGTTCTAATAAATATAAGAATAAGATGGAAAAAAAGGCGTTTCAGAAAGTATATACGCAATTGCAGGCTATTACAAAGGCAACTATTGTTGTTAAGGCGCAAGGCGTAGGTAATGAAGAACTTGCGATGGTTGGCGGACGATTGGCGCAAGTTGTGCGAATTATGGGCGATATGGTTACCCTTCAAGTGTTTGCAGGAACGGAGGGCATCGCAACCAATACCGAAGTCGTTTTTCTTGGCGAGCCGCCGACGCTGAACGTTGGCGACGACCTTGCCGGCAGATTTTTTGACGCTTACGGCAAACCGCTGGGCGAAAATGCCGAAACCACAGGCGAAAAACGGGAAATCGGCGGACCCTCAGTCAATCCCTACCGCCGCAAACAGCCGTCGGACTATATCCACACCGGCGTAGCAGGCATCGACCTGAACAATGCCCTGGTTTCGGGTCAGAAAATACCCTTCTTTGCCGACCCCGATCAGCCTTTCAATCAGGTGATGGCGATGGTGGCGCTCAGAGCAAAAGTCGATAAAATTATACTCGGAGGAATGGGGCTCAGCAACGACGATTTTCTTTATTTTCGCAAAGTCTTTGAAAATGCGGGCGCTCTCGACCGGATAATTTGCTTTGTAAACACAACCGAACAGCCGCCCGTCGAGCGATTGCTGATACCCGACATGGCGCTCACCGCCGCCGAATATTTTGCCGTCGATAAAAACCAGAACGTTCTGGTGCTACTTACCGATATGACCCAATATGCTGATGCTTTGAGTATTGTATCCAATCGCATGGATCAGATTCCCTCGAAGGACAGTATGCCCGGCTCGCTCTATTCCGATTTGGCGAAAATTTACGAAAAAGCAGTGCAATTACCTCAGGGAGGCTCTATTACAATTATTGCCGTTACAACCCTCAACGATGGCGATATTACCCACGCCGTTCCCGACAACACAGGCTATATCACCGAAGGTCAGCTGTTTCTGCGGCGCGACAGCGATACGGGCAAAGTCATTATCGACCCGTTCCGCAGTTTATCGCGTCTGAAACAGTTAGTTATTGGCAAACAAACCCGCGACGACCATCCGCAAGTAATGAACGCCGCCGTCCGTCTCTATGCCGACGCTGCAAACGCCAAAACCAAACTGGAAAACGGTTTTGAACTGTCGGACTACGACAAACGCTGCATGGGTTTTGCAAAAGATTATTCGGAACATCTTCTGGCTGTGGATATTAATATTGATGCAACCGAAATGCTCGACCGCGCATGGGAACTGTTTTCCAAGTATTTCAACAGGGAAGAAGTCAGAATAAAAGACGTGTTTACGGAAAAATACTGGAAAGCATAGACTTTGTAAACAATTGTAATACAAAAAATTAAAAAACGATGGCTATACGGTTTCAATTCAATAAAACATCGCTCAACGACCTCAACAAACAGTTGAAAGTCAGAGTAAAAGCCTTGCCGACCATCAAAAACAAAGAATCGGCGCTGAGGCTTGAAGTTCAAAAGGCTAAGGAGCACGCCGGCAGGCTGGCGGCAAAACTGGAACGCCTGCTTTTGTCGTACACCGGCATGTCGCAGTTGTGGAACGAGTTCGAGCCGGACTTGATTAGCATCAAAGACGTGAAAATCAGCTCAACAAAAATAGCCGGCGTACACATACCCACGCTCGACGAGGTGCTGTTTGACATCAAACCCTACAGCCTTTTCGACAGTCCGGCATGGTATCCCGAAGGAATAGAAATACTTCAAAATCTTGCAAATACAGGTATCGAACATGAATTTTATCTCACAAAAATGAACATGCTCGACCACGCGAGAAAAAAAACCACGCAGAAAGTCAATCTGTATGAAAAAGTTCAGATACCGGGCTACACCGAAGCAATACGCAAAATCAAACGCTTTTTGGAAGACGAGGAAAATCTCTCAAAATCAGCGCAAAAAATAGTCAAAAAACGTCAACAGGAGGAGGAAAAACAATGATAACACCAATGGTAAAATACGATTTCCTGCTTTATTGCAGCGATTTGCCGCCTTTTCTTGAACATCTGCAAGAGGCTGGAATGGTGCACGTTGAAACAGGCAGTGTTGAGCCGGACGAAAAAACCGCCGCCCTGCTGCAAAAAGCCGACAGTTATGAGAAAATTTATAACGAATTGCGCTCGATGAAGTCGGCAACAACTGTAAATCAGGCGAAAACATTCGAAGGCGACGCCGATAACATTGTAGAACAGTATCACACTCTCCGTGAAAATCTTGCAAAAATCGACGCCCAAACAATAGCAACCGAAAAGGAAATCGAAGAAGCCCTGCCTTGGGGCGATTTTCGACGCAGCGATTTGGAACGCATCGAAAAATCGGGTGTCCGAATACACTATTATTCGGTCAGTACCAGCAAGTTCAACGAAGAATGGGCAAATCGCTATCCGCTTTTCGAAGCAGGCAGGGACAGCCGCAATGTATATTTTTTGCTTTTGCAGCATAGTCCCGATTTCGACTTTGAACTGCCCGAAGTCAAACCGCCCGCCGCCTCCGCTACCGAATTGATTGACAGCCTGAAACAATTGACCGCCAAACGACAGACAACAGCCGACCAGTTCGAAACGCTTGCCGCCTCCGCCAACCTGCTGATGCAGACGCGCAAACTGTTGTTGGAACAAATCGACTTCAATCTTGCCGTTTCAAGCGCCAGCAACGCCGCCGACGGTAACCTTAAAGTCCTGACAGGCTGGCTGCCAAAGGATAAAACGGAAGAGTTTAACGCTTTTCTCGAAACACAAAGTACTGTGTATTTTGCAAACGAAAAGCCCGAAGCAAACGACCAGCCGCCAATATTACTGAAAAACAATCGATTTGCCCGTCTTTTCGAGCCACTCACCAAACTATATTCGCTGCCAAATTATGGCGAACTTGACCCGACTGCTTTTCTTGCCCCGTTTTTCATGATGTTCTTCGGATTTTGCCTCGGCGACGGCGGCTACGGACTGCTGATTTTGCTGGCGGCGTCGATTATGAAACTGAAAATCAAGACCCCCGCCATACGACCGTATCTCACACTGGCACAGTGGCTTGGCGCGGCAACCATGATTTTCGGATTTATTACCGCAACCTTTTTCGGCTTCTTTTTCGACGAAATAAAACTTGATAAAATGGCGGAAAAACTTATCGGACTGCCCGAAAGTTACGGAATGCTCTATCTGTCACTGTTTTGCGGCTTTGTGCAGATAATATTCGGAATGTGCCTGAACGTTGCCAAAATCGTTGGACAGCGCGGCTGGAAATACGCCGTTGCGCAAACGGGCTGGATAGTTATCATACTCAGCGGAATATCGCTGCTGGCAATTGACGCCGCAACCAACAAAACAGCCAATATTGTGGCAATGAGCACATTTGTTGCCGGACTGCTGATGGCATTTTTCTTCAACTCGCCGGGTAAAAATCCGCTTATCAATTTTGGCACAGGAATATGGAACGCCTACAATATGGCGTCGGGTTTGCTTGGCGATATCCTTTCATATATCAGGCTCTTTGCACTTGGAATGACGGGTGGAATACTGGGTAGCGTTTTCAATACGCTTGCCGTGGACGCAGGCGATGGCGTTGGCGTACCCGTTGCAGCACAACTTGTTACATTTGTTATTCTGATATTTGGACACGGGCTGAACTTTATGCTTGGCGTACTTGGAGCAATAATTCATCCGATGCGTCTGACATTTGTTGAATTTTATAAAAATGCAGGATTTGAAGGCGGAGGACTGCCTTTCAAAACATTTGGTAAATATGAATAAAAAGAATTGTAAAACTTTAAATATTAAAATATTATGACAGCATTATTATTTGCTTATATTGGAGTCGCCACCATGCTGGCGCTCAGTTGTACCGGTAGCGTTTACGGGCTAACCATAGTAGGAAGCGCCTCGATAGGCGCGTTGAAAAAAAATCCCGGACTGATAGGTGTTGCACTCGTTTTGAGCGCGTTACCCAGTACGCAGGGACTGTATGGCTTTGCCGGTTTTTACATACTTCAGGCACGTCTGGTTGCCGAGATGGACATCCTTACCGGAATTGCCATCTTCGGAACAGGAATATCGCTCGGAGTAGTCGGTCTGTTTTCGGCAATCCGTCAGGGCTATGTGGCGGCGCACGGAATTACCGCAATTGGCAACGGTCATAAAATTTTGGGACCCACAATGATACTGGTTGTGTTCCCCGAACTGTATGCCATCATTGCTCTGCTGGTGCTGATACTTGTTAACGGCGCTTTGCCGGCGTAAATTCGCAAAATAGAAAGTTGGAAAATGAGTCGCATCTCGCCAACTGAATTTTGTTTGACCGTTTTGCGGCTAATATCTGAAACAGAGGCTGTTGAATTATAACCTGACAGCCTCTTTTTCCCTTTTGCGCCTGCGGATTTTGTTGTTGCCGATTTTTGTTCGCCTGTTGTTGAAATAAGGTGATTTTGACGATATTGGCTATGAATTGCAAATTAAAAGATATGTAAAATAACTTCGTGTAAATAATATGTTTTTGCTACACGCAGGCATTTCTAATCAAAAACACATAATTTTAACTCATTGAGGTTGTTTGCCAATATAAGCAAGTATCCCGCCATCCACATAAAGAATATGTCCATTGACAAAATCCGAGGCGGAGGAGGCGAGAAAAATGGCAGTGCCTTTCAGGTCGTCGGTCGTACCCCAGCGTCCTGCGGGCGTTTTTGCAACAATGTAGTTATTAAATGGATGTCCATTTTCGCGTAGCGGGGCGGTTTGCGGAGTGGCAATATATCCGGGTCCGATGGCATTGACCTGAATATTGAACGCCGCCCATTCGCAGGCGAGATTGCGGGTCAGCATTTTCAGCCCGCCTTTGGCAGAGGCGTAAGCGGCAACGGTTTCGCGCCCGAGTTCGCTCATCATCGAGCAGATATTGATGATTTTACCGCCTCCGCGTTCTATCATTCCGGGCGCCACGGCTTTGGCAACAATAAAAGCGCCGGTCAAATCGACATCGATAACACGCCTGAAATCTTCGACCGACATTTCCAGCGCAGGAATACGCTTGATGATGCCGGCATTGTTGATAAGTATATCGACTTTTCCCAGTTCTTTGTTGATTTGAGCAATCATTTTGCGCACCGCATTTTCGTCGCTAACATCACACACATAGCCTGTTGCGCTTATCCCTGCTTTGCTGTATGCTGCCGCGCCTTTTTCCAGCGATTCGGGCGATGTTGCGTTATAGGCAATTGTTGCGCCGGCTTCGGCAAGCGCTTCGGCAAGCGCTAAACCTATTCCCTGTGAGCCGCCGGTAACAAGCGCCGTTTTTCCTTCAAGTGAAAATCTTTTCATTTTTATTTATTTAATTAATTATTCAATTAATCAATTACTTCAGTTTATTTGCCGAAAAGGTATCCATATCGTCGTAGTCGAGATTTTCGCCGCACATAGCCCAGATAAATGCATAGCTGGCTGTTCCGGCAGCGCAGTGTATCGACCACGAGGGAGAGATAACTGCCTGTTTATCGGCAAGAAATAGATGTCGTGTTTCGTCGGGCTTGCCCATAAAATGGCAAACGGTTTGAGCTTGAGGCACACGAAAATAAAAATACGCTTCCATGCGTCGCGAATGAGTGTGCGGGGGCATGGTGTTCCAGACGCTGCCCGGTTGCAGTTCGGTCAAACCCATCTGCAACTGACAGCAGGGGAGAATTTCGTGCAGTATTATCTGGTTGATAATTCGCTGGTTGCTTGTTTCCAGCGCACCGAGATTTCGCGTTCTCCGCATATCGCCCGTGATTTTACGCGAGGGACAGGCGGCGTGAGCCGGAGCGGAGGCGAAATAAAACAGCGCAGGATGAGCAATATCACTGCTGCCGAACACAATTTCCCGTGTGCCGCGTCCAACATAGAGCGCATCCATGTATTGCATGTCGTGCTTTTGTCCGTCGATTATTACAAAACCCTCGCCTTCAATGCAAATGATGCCGGTTTCGCGCCGTTCGCAGAAAAATTCGGAACGTATTTGCGGCGGCGCCTCAAGTTGCAGATTTTCGGTTGCAGGCATCGCACCGCCAATAATTAAACGGTCGTTATGCGAATAAACCATGATAATTTCGTCGGGCGCAAAAAGTTTTTCAACCAGAAATTCCTTTCGCAATCTCGATGTGTCATAGCCTTTTACATCGTCAGGATGAGTACCCCATCTTTCTGTTATTGTTGTCTTCACTGTACTACAAAATTTGCGCAAAAGTAATAAAATTTTTTTGATTATGCGTTTTTGGAAAAATTTTTATTACTTTTGAGTTTTAAAAATAAATAACATTATGCTTACTATTAAGATAATAGAGAATAATACGGACTATGTTATTGCCCGTTT
>JAITIA010000129.1 GCA_031279695.1 Prevotellaceae bacterium
AGGCTAAAGCCACCGGTTAATAATGTGCAGTCCCTGCGGGACTTTCCGTCCCAGCCTATCCGCCGCAAGCATTTTTTTCTATAAA
The DNA here is from genome assembly GCA_031279695.1 of Prevotellaceae bacterium. Lineage (GTDB taxonomy): Bacteria > Bacteroidota > Bacteroidia > Bacteroidales > UBA932 > JAIRLF01. The sequence goes on from JAITIA010000129.1 coordinate 86, forward strand.
ATTTTTTCATAGCACCTCAAAAAAAGATTTAGCCAGATTTTCACAATTTTTTTGTCGTTTACAAAAAAACATCTACTTTTGTCGCGATTTTTTAAATGTGTTAATTTATAAAGATAAGAACTAAGGATTATGATAAAAACATTATTATCAATTATTTTAACTGTGCTGTTCGGTACGGCGCTTGTTGCTCAGGAAACGGCGGACAAAGAAAAATATTCTGCTTTTCATTTCGGCTTTACCTATCCGATAAGTACCAACGGATTGAGGGCTTATGAGTACAACAATGGCGCTTCGATAAATTTGCTGGCAGGCATATCGAACAGCGAAAAGGCTTTTGTGTTGGGCGGACTGGGAAATATTGTGCGTGCCGATATTAACGGCGTCGCCTTTGCCGGACTTGTCAACTTCGCCGGCGGCAAAACAAAGGGCTTGGCTTTTGCCGGTCTCACAAATGCTTCGATGCAAGGTTCCGCAGGCGTCGCTTTTGCCGGACTTCTCAACCTCAACGGCGGCGAAACAAAGGGATTGACTTTTGCCGGTTTGACAAATGCTTCGATGCAAGGTTCCGCAGGCGTTGCCTTTGCCGGACTTGTCAATTTCAACAACAAGGCATCGAAAGGTCTGGCTTTTGCGGGCGGGATGAATTTGACCAACGGAGCATTTGGCGGGGTGCAGTTTGCGGGTCTGGCGAATGTTGCACGCAATGTATCGGGCTGGCAGTTTGCAGGTTTGGTGAACGTCGCCAAAAAGGTGAAGGGCATACAAATCGGCGGGCTGATGAATGTTGCCGACAGCAGCGACTATGCCGTTGGAATAGTTAATTTGATTGGTAACGGCGAAAAAACTGTTGCGCTTGTTTACGACGAATTAGGCAATGTAACAGCCACGTTCCGATCGGGCGGCAAAACGCTCTATGGCATTGTGGGAGCGGGATATGGCACAGACGGCGGCACGTCGCTGGTTACCGAAGCCGGTATTGGTGCAAACGTGCATCTCGGCTCCAAATGGCGTCTCAATAACGACCTGACTTCGGGTTATATCCTTGCTAAACGGGCTGTTCACAAGAATAGTTATACCCTGTGGCTTGCATGGCGAGCCTCGTCGTTGATTGAAGTTGCCGCCGGTACAGGCATAAACTATCTGTACACAAATAATCCGCAGAATATTAACGTCTTTCCTTCGCATTCGTTCTGGAAAAACTATACCGACAACAAACTGCAACAGATTTTTGCCGGATACAAACTTAGCCTGAGAATGAGAATAAAGCAGTAATTTGATACTTAGGGACGTGAAATAAATAACTTATAAACTTGCGATTTTTTTACCGCAAAGGGCGCAAAGTTCACGCAAAGGGCGCAATGCCTTTGCGTACCTTGCGGTAAACTTTGCGCCCTTTGCGGTAAAAGGTTACCGGTATTTTTGCCATGAAACAGAAATAACTTATATATTTCACATCCCTTAGGTAAGGCATAGGTAAGGCATAGGTAAGGCATAGGTAAGGCATAGGTAAGGCATAGGTAAGGCATAGGTAAGGCAAAACGGTAAAATCACTAAAAAGGAATATGAATATCGTACATGATACCTAAATTGATTTACTTATTTCCTGACTTTGACACTTTCAAAATTCTCATTTTGCAACAAACTGCAAATAAGTGTTTTATAATTTTTGCGACACCGAAATGGGTGTCGCAATCAAAAAAAGAGTACTTTTGCGGAATGTTTGTACGCAAAAAGAAAAACAGGTCAGGCAGCACAAGCGTTGTTGTGATAGATAGTGTCTGTCCGAAAACTCAAAAAAATGGTATATCAGCAAAGTCCCGCAGGGACTGCACATTATTAACCGGTGGCTTTAGCCTCCGGCAGCGACCCCGCCATGTAGCCCAAGTCCCGCAGGGACTGCACATTAAATCAACAAATTCCACATTCCGTCCCTACGGGACGGTGGTTACGAGGCGGGGCTTGCGTTTTCTACCAACATTCCGTCCCTACGGGACGGCGGTTACGTGTATCCGAGTTTTCGGACGGACACTATGTAAAAGACCTTCGTGTTTCTTCGTGCCTTCTTCGTGAAATAATATTTTTTTGTTACACGAAGAACCACGAAGAAGGCACGAAGGAAATAAAATAAATCAATTTAGGTATCATGTACGATATTCATATAAAACTATTGCCACAAACAAAGGATGGAGGGTTCATTAAGGGATGAAAAATAAATATAGCATCTCAAAAAAAGATTTAGCCCTTTTTTTTAACCCGTATTTTAAACTAATTAACACACTTTCGACCGGCTGGACGGCACAATTTGCATTTTTATATTATTGAAACACAATATAAAACATCGATATTTTGATTATTTGCAAAAAAATTATTACTTTTGCCGCGATTTTTGAAAATATTTTACGATGAACGAAAACGAAGTAAAAATAGATAATTATTCTTCTGATAGTATTCAAGTATTGGAAGGACTTGAAGCCGTCAGAAAACGCCCGTCGATGTATATTGGCGACGTCGGCTCGCGCGGGTTGCACCATTTGGTATATGAAGTTATCGACAATTCTATCGACGAGGCGCTTGCCGGATATGCAAACGACGTGTGCATTACTATCCACAAAAACAACGCAATAACCGTTATCGACAACGGTCGTGGCATCCCCACCGGCTGGCACGAAAAAGAACAGAAATCGGCTCTGGAAGTCGTTCTCACCGTGCTGCATGCAGGCGGCAAATTCGACAAAGATTCCTATAAAGTCTCCGGCGGATTGCACGGCGTGGGCGTTTCCTGCGTCAATGCACTGTCGATAGAACTTGTGGCAACAATCAAACGGGAAGGAAAAATCTTCCGGCAACGCTACAGCAAAGGAATCCCGCAAACCGAAGTTGAAGTGATTGGCGAAACCGACGAAACCGGCACAATCATATATTTTCTTCCTGATAAAGAAATATTTACAACCGTTACGGAATACAATTTTGAAATACTCGCCGCCCGAATACGCGAATTGGCTTTTCTCAACAAAGGTATCCGCCTCAGCCTGACCGACGAACGCGAAAATGAAAAAGAAAAAGACATCGACGCGACCGACGAGACCAAAACACTGCGCCAAGAAGTCTTCCTATCGGAACACGGCTTGCCCGAATTTGTAGAATATCTCGACTCGACCCGCGAAAAACTTATCGAAAAACCAATCTGCCTCGAAACCGAAAAAGCCGGAATACCCGTCGAAATAGCAATGCAGTACAATACCGGTTTTAACGAAAACGTACATTCGTATGTAAACAATATCAATACCATAGAAGGCGGAACTCATCTCACCGGATTTCGGCGCGGACTGACAACAACACTCAAAAATTATGCCGAAAAAAACGGACATCTTGCCAAATTGAAATTTGAAATCGACCCCGCCGATTTTCGTGAAGGACTGACCGCCATCATCTCGGTAAAAGTCGCCGAACCACAGTTTGAAGGTCAAACAAAAACAAAACTCGGCAACAGCGAAGTACAGGCAGTAGTGTCGCAGGCAACAAGCGCGGCTCTGGAAAACTATCTCGAAGAAAATCCCAAAGCCGCTAAACAGATTATCGACAAGGTGATACTTGCCGCCACAGCCCGTCATGCCGCCCGCAAAGCTCGCGACCTGGTGCAGCGTAAAGGCGTGCTCTCCGGCGCAGGGCTGCCCGGAAAACTTGCCGACTGCTCGGACAGAAATCCCGCCAACTGCGAAATATTTCTCGTAGAGGGAGATTCGGCAGGCGGAACGGCAAAACAGGGACGCGACAGAATTTTTCAGGCAATTATGCCTCTCAAAGGAAAAATTCTCAACGTCGAAAAAGCAATGGAACACAAAGTTTTTGAAAACGACGAAATCAAACACATCTATCAGGCGCTCGGAGTAAGCATTGGCACCGAAGAGGACAGCAAAGCGCTCAATCTCGACAAACTGCGCTATCACAAAATAGTGATTATGACCGACGCCGACGTCGATGGCAGCCACATCGCCACTCTGATTATGACCTTGTTTTTCCGCCACATGCAAGACCTTATCAAACGCGGATACCTCTATATCGCCACGCCGCCGCTCTACCTCATCAAAAAAGGCAAGGAAGAACGCTACTGCTGGAACGAAGAAGAGCGAAAGTCTGCTGTTGAGGAAGTTGGCAAAGGCAGGGAAAGCGGAATACATATCCAGCGATACAAAGGTCTGGGCGAAATGAATGCCGAACAACTCTGGGAAACAACAATGAACCCCGAAAAAAGAATGTTGCGACAGGTTTCGATAGAAAATGCCACGGAAGCCGACCGAATATTCTCGATGCTGATGGGCGACGAAGTCCCGCCACGCCGCGAATTTATTGAAGCTCACGCCAAATATGCCAAAATCGACGCTTAAAATAAATAATATATATTGATGAAAAAAATCATAATTCTACTGCTTGGAGCGCTGATTGCGGCTGATATGTCCCCGCTGTTTGCCGGCATCCCCAAAAATCTGCTGTCGAAAAAAGTAAAAACGTATAAGTATCCCGTTCCGGAAATCCGCCTGAAAAACAACGAAATACATATACAGCCCACCGAACTTGCCGAACTGCAGGATTTGGACGAACGATTTGAATTGGACGAAGATTCGGGCGGCGACGACCTGATCCCCGCCGACGACCTCTACCAGATATGGAACAACTTGCAGGTCAATCCCTACAAAATTGCCGCAGACTCAATTCTCGGCAGCGACAGCATAAGTATCTCACTCACAGGTTTTGTCTTCCCCTTAGCAACGCACTACCGCGTTACTTCGGAATTTGGACAGCGCCGCCGCCGCTATCACAATGGTATCGACCTGAAAGTCTATCGTGGCGACTCCATCCTGTCGGCAATGGACGGCGTTGTGAGAATTGCCAAAAGAGTTGGCGGCTACGGTAATCTGGTCGCTATCAGGCATTTCAACGGGCTGGAAACATTCTACGGACATCTGAGTAAACTGCTTGTCCGCCCCGACCAGACAGTCAAAGCCGGCGAACTGATTGGTTATGGCGGCAGTACGGGCAGATCGACAGGCGCGCACCTCCATTTTGAACTGCGCTATCTGGGTCAGTGTATCAACCCGCGCGATGTGGTGGATTTCGATAGCCTGCGCACAAAATCGGAAACAGTTGTGCTGACACAGAAAAATTTCGACCACCGTAAACGCTTGACATCCACAGGGTCGAACGGCAAAAAAGTATGGCTGGTACGCAACGGCGAATCGCTGGGGCTGATTGCCAAACGCACAAAAACCTCAGTCAGTTACCTCTGTTCGGTCAATGGCATCACCACAAAAACAATAATCCGCCCCGGACGAAAAATATATTACTAAATCCGACGGAAATGGAGAGCGTTATCGATTTCAAAAACGTTGATATCTACCAAAAAGAAGTAAAAGTACTGTCGGACGTGAATTTCAGCCTCTCGAAAGGGCAATTTATGTATCTGATAGGAAGGGTTGGTAGCGGCAAAAGTTCGCTCATCAAAGCAATTAACGGCGAACTGCCAGTGTATTCGGGCACAGCCAAAGTGCTGAACTGTAACATGAACGTGATCCGCGACAGCGAAATCCCGAACCTCCGACGGAAAATTGGCGTCGTGTTTCAAGATTTTCAACTGCTGACCGACAGAACTGTTTATGAAAACCTTCTATTTGTTTTGAAATCAACAGGATGGACAAATCGCTACGAAATTGACGCTCGCATCGACGAAGTGCTGTCGATAGTCGGGCTGTCGAAAAAACACAGCGCCATGCCCTTCCGGCTGTCGGGCGGTGAACAGCAGCGCGTAGCAATTGCCCGCGCCATGCTCAACGACCCCGAACTGATACTTGCCGACGAGCCGACAGGCAACCTCGACCCCGATACCAGCGCCAATATCATGAATATAATCCGCCAACTGTCGAGCGCTTTCAAAATAACCGTTCTTATGGCAACACACAATTACAATATTTTACGGAATTTTCCTGCCGAAATTATGAAATGCGAGGACGGAAAACTGATGAAAATAGTGATGCCCTCCGAAGAAGATATGCTTAACAGACTGATTAAGTTCGGATTGTCGAAAGGCTACGAATATGAATTAGTGTATCAAACAGTTATGAAAATGTATGGACCAAAAAGCTGATTTTTTAATGATTAGTGATTAGTGATTAGTGATTAGTGATTAGTGATTAATACCTGCGGTGGCGGATAACTGCGCCGCCGCAAACAATCACAAAAATCAAATAAATCATCCTAAAATCACAGTTCAGACAAATGCCGCTCTATCCGCCGCAGGCACTAATCACTAATTAGTGTCTGTCTATAAAGTATAAAACATATATATAATGTTAATACAAAGCGCTTCGCAGAGGACTGCGCCGTTGTCATGGCGGCTGCGGTTTTTGCATCTCGTAGAGATGCATC
>JAITIA010000027.1 GCA_031279695.1 Prevotellaceae bacterium
CGTTCGGCTGCCGGTTTTGCAGCCCATGCTTTTTGGGCTTTCTGCGCTGCGTGCAGCGCTTCGGCTGCGTCTTCGCTGTTGCCGTTCGGCACGCGCGAGATGATTTTCCCCGTAAAGGGGTTTTCTACTTCAATCCAGTCGGATGAATGGGAATCAACAAGTTTCCCGTTAATAAATTGCTGGTACGTTTGCATAATTACTTTTAATTTTACTTTTATTTATTTAAACATATTGATAAATTCAATACGCACTTACGTATTGTCGATTAATTTTATAAATTCATTTTCGTCGATAATTTTTATACCGAGTATTTCGGCTTTTTGCCGTTTTGCGGGACCCATTTTGTCGCCGGCAACCAGATAGTCGGTATTCGACGAAACGCTGCTCGAATTTTTTCCGCCGTGCTGTTCGATAAGGCGTTTCATTTCATCGCGCGAGCGGCTGAAATTGCCCGATACAACAATGTTTTTTCCCTGTAAAATGTTCGATGCGGGCGGGATTTCCTCTTCGTCGATTTCCATTTTCACTCCTGCTTTGCGCAGACGGTCAATGGTTTCGATATTTCGCTGGTCGGCAAAATAGTCGATTATGCTTTTCGCAATTCTCTCGCCCACTTCGTCCACTTCGAGCAGGCTGGCGAGGTTTGCCTGCCGTATTGCGTCGAGTGAGCGGAATGCTGAGGCGATTTTTTTGGCGGTTGTTTCGCCCACATAGCGTATTCCCAGCGCATAAAGAACACGAGGAAAGGGGGTTTGCTTCGAGCGTTCCACGCCTTCGACAATATTTTTTGCCGAGCGTTTGCCCATTCTTTCAAGCGCTGCAATTTGCTCTTCACGCAGGTCGTACAGGTCGGCAATATTCTGTATCAAACCGTGTTCAAACATCAAGGAGGCAATTTCTTCGCCAATACCTTCGATATTCATTGCGCGGCGGCTCACAAAATGTTCAATTTTGCCAAGTATTTGCGGTGGACAGCCTAATTCGTTGGGGCAGTAGTGTTTGGCTTCGCCTTCGGGTCGTATCAATGCAACGCCGCAGACAGGGCAGTGAGTGATATACGTCAGCGGGCGGCTGTTGTCCGGTCGAGCGGTTTTATCTACACCCGTAATTTTCGGTATTATTTCTCCGCCTTTTTCCACAATCACTGTGTCGCCAACACGAATATCGTGGAGTTCAATCTGTTCGGCATTATGGAGCGAGGCGCGTTTGACGGTTGTGCCGGCAAGTTGCACGGGTTGCAGATTGGCAACGGGCGTAATTGCGCCGGTACGTCCCACCTGATAATCAATCGACAGGAGTGGGGTTTTTGCCTGTTCTGCCTTAAATTTGTATGCCACAGCCCAGCGCGGCGATTTTGCCCGCAGCCCCATTTCGTTCTGTATGGAGTAAGAGTTTACTTTGATCACTGCGCCGTCGGTATCGTAGGGGAGGTTTTTGCGGGCGCTGTCCCAGTGTCTCAAAAAATCCATAACTTCGTTCAAATTTCCGCATTTTTTCATATCCGCCGAAATTTTAAAACCCCAGTCGGCAGCATTTTGAAGGCTGTCGAAATGATTGTCGGCGGGAAGATTGTCGCCGAGCAGGAAATAGAGAAAACAGTCGAGACCGCGTTTGGCTACTTCGGCGGAGTTTTGCATTTTGAGTGTTCCGGCGGCGGCGTTGCGCGGGTTGGCAAAGGGCGTCAGGTTGCGTTCTTGACGTTCTTTGTTGAGCCGCTCGAACGAGGCGAGAGGCATGAATATTTCGCCTCTGATTTCAAATTCGTCGGGATAGTTGTTACCTTGCAGCCGCAGAGGGATAGTTCTGATTGTGCGGACATTGGCGGTAACATCGTCGCCCTGTTCGCCGTCGCCCCGCGTGATAGCCTGCACCAGCAGTCCGTTCCTGTATCTCAGCCCGATGGCTGTTCCGTCGAACTTCAATTCGCACACGTATTCGATGGCGTCAATGCCTGTATCTTTTTTGATACGCTGGTCGAAATCCTCAATTTCCGCCGTCGAGTAGGTATTGCTGAGCGACAACATCGGATACTGATGTTTCACCTGTACAAACTCCTTGCTAATGTCGCTTCCCACCCTTGCGGAAGGCGAGTCAGGCGATTGGCGTTCAGGATACTGTTGCTCAAGTTCCACCAATTCGGACATCAGCCGGTCGTATTCAATATCATCAACCGTTGGACTGTTTAGCACATAATATTCGTAGTTCAACCGTTCAAGTTCTTTCCGGAGATAATCAATTCTGTCCATGTCTTCTAATTTTTAACGGCGGCAAAATTACAAAAAAAAACCACACCACAAACAAATTTAATTGCAATCTGTTGAAAAGAATATCTGTTTTTGGATGTAAATATATCAAAATCAGAAAATAAGTAATTTTTACGGGAGTGTATTTTTTTCTTTGCGCCGCCCATTATTTGAACTGTGATTTTAGGGCTAAATCTTTTTTTGAGGTGCTATTGATAAAATATCTATTAGAATATTATTATGAAATGAACGTCATAGCAATCAAAAGTCCCGCAGGGACGGAACTTTATTAACCGCTGGCTTTAGCCTGCGGCAGCGCCCCGCCACGGCTGTTGGGACAAGGTTCTACCTTGTCCACTCTATCCTTGCAGGCTGTGCCTGCATTTGCACCTTTGTTGGCAGGCGCAGCCTGCCAAGATAAACCGGACGAGGCACAGC
>JAITIA010000040.1 GCA_031279695.1 Prevotellaceae bacterium
TCCCGAACAGCCCACGGTCTCCCGAACAGCCCACGGTCTCCCGAACAGCCCACGGTCTCCCGAACAGCCCACGGTCTCCCGAACAGCCCACGGTCTCCCGAACAGCCCACGGTCTCCCCACTAATCACTAACCACTAATCACTAATCACTAAAATTCTCTCTTTTTTTATCAAAAATTGTTAAAAAACATCGGCACAAACCCGTAAATGTAGGAATGAGGGCTGTTGTAAGACGTCGAAAAACAGAGATATAGAAATAAAAAAACGGTCGATGCACGATGTTTCATAAATTATATTTAATTTTGCCGCCCGAAAATATTTAAATTTATTAAACTCAATGACACAGGAAGAGTTGTTCAAAAAATTGATTGCACACTGCAAAGAATACGGTTATATTTTTCCGTCGAGCGAAATATACGACGGACTTGGCGCTGTTTACGATTACGGTCAGAATGGCGTTGAACTGAAAAACAATATCAAACGCTATTGGTGGGAAGCGATGGTGAAACTGCACGAAAACATTGTGGGTATCGATTCTGCAATCTTTATGCACCCCAAAATCTGGGAAGCATCGGGGCATGTGGGCGCTTTCAACGACCCGCTGATTGATAATAAAGACTCGAAAAAACGATACAGAGCCGATGTTCTTATCGAAGACTATATGGCAAAAATAGAAGAAAAAATCGAGAAAGAGACGTCGAAAGGTCAGAAAAAATTTGGCGAGGCTTTCGACCCTGCTCAGTTCCGCGCCACCAATCCCAACGTTCTGCGCTTGGTCGAAAAAATCGACACAGTGAAGCAGCGCATGAAAGAGGCGCTCAACTCCGGCGACCTTGATGCTCTGCGAAATCTGATTATCGACTGCGAAATTGCCTGCCCAATATCGGGCACGCGCAATTGGACGGAGGTGCGCCAATTTAATCTGATGTTTTCGACCCAAATGGGCTCGGTGAGCAGCGATACAAACCAAATTTATCTGCGACCGGAAACCGCTCAGGGTATATTTGTGAACTTCCTGAACGTCCAGAAAACCGGACGGATGAAAATCCCCTTCGGAATAGCGCAAATTGGTAAAGCATTTAGAAACGAAATAGTTGCCCGTCAGTTTATTTTCCGTATGCGCGAATTTGAACAGATGGAAATGCAATTCTTTGTGCGTCCGGGAGAAGAAACAAAATGGTACGACTATTGGAAAAACGCCCGCATGAACTGGCATCGCTCGCTGGGTTTCGGCAACGAAAAATACCGCTTCCACGACCACGAAAAACTTGCCCACTATGCCAAAGCCGCCGCCGACGTCGAATTTAATTTCCCCTTCGGATTTAAGGAGGTCGAAGGAATACATTCGCGCAGCGATTTCGACCTGGGTAATCACCAAAAATTCTCAGGAAAAAAAATACAGTATTTCGACCCCGATACCGGCGAAAACTATGTGCCTTACGTTGTTGAAACCTCAATTGGCGTCGATCGCATGGTGCTGCTTGTGCTCTCCGCCTCTTATTCCGAAGAAACTGTTACAAAAGAAAACGGCGAAACCGACGAGCGCGTTGTGCTCCGTATCCCGCCCATGCTTGCCCCCGTGAAATTTGCCGTGCTGCCCTTAGTCAAAAAGGACGGAATGCCCGAAAAAGCAAGAGAAATAATGAACATGCTGAAGTTTGAATACAATAGCCAATATGACGAAAAAGATACCATCGGCAAACGCTATCGCCGTCAGGACGCAATCGGTACGCCCTTTTGTATCACAATCGACAAACAGACGCTCGACGACAACACGGTAACAATCCGCCATCGCGATAGTATGCAGCAGGAACGGGTTGCCGTTGCCGCACTCGCCCAAACGCTCGACAAATTGGTGAACATGAAATATGCACTGCAAAATCTGAATCCCGAAAAATATAAATAAAATGAATATCTCAATTAAAAACCTCGCAACTTGCCTGCTGACAGCGGTATGCGCACTTGTGTTTTTCGACCTCCGCGCCCAACCCAAGGTAACGGAACTGTTGAAAAAATACAACACTACCCTTTTCTATATCAATGAATTTTATTTCGATACAGTGAATTTCGAGCAGATTGTCGACCGCTCCATTGTTAGCGCTTTGCAAGCGCTCGACCCGCATTCGTACTATATTCCAAAAGAAGAATATAAACAGATGAGCGAGCCGCTGGAAGGTAATTTTGAGGGTATTGGCATAGAATTTAATATCCTCGAAGATACGCTGATTGTTGTAACTCCGCTGGTTGGCGGACCGTCGGAAAAAGTGGGGCTGCAAAGCAAGGACAGAATAATAAAAGTCGATGGCAAAAATATTACAAATATCAGTCTGACAATAGAAAAAGTTCACTCCCTGCTTCGCGGACCCAAAGGCAGCAAAGTTGCGCTGACCATAAAACGCGGCACGGCAACAATTGAATTTGAAATTATTCGCGACAAAATACCAATCAACAGTCTGGAAGCCGCCTACGAACCCGAAAAAGGCGTTGCCTACATCAAACTGAGCCGGTTTGCCAAAACGTCGATGAACGAAATTCTGGACGCATTTGCCAAATTCGACAATCCCCAATCGCTGATTTTAGACCTGCGACACAACGGCGGCGGGCTGATGGACGCCGCCATTCATCTGGTTGATCAGTTTTTGAGTAAAGGCAAACTGATTGTTTATACCGAAGGGCTGCATTCGCCTGTGCGACGGGCAACTTCGACCGACAACGGCGTGTTCCTCAACGGTAACTTGGCGGTGCTAATCGACGAAAGTTCGGCCTCGGCAAGCGAAATTGTTGCCGGCGCAGTACAGGATTGGGACAGAGGCGTGATTATTGGACGTCGCTCGTTTGGAAAAGGCTTGGTACAAAACGAATTTCGCATGGACGACGGCTCGGCTATTCGCCTCACCGTTGCCCGCTATCACACTCCTTCGGGACGGGCAATACAGTCGCCATACGAAAAAGGCAAAAAAGAAGAATATTATACCAGTTTCGTTTCGCGAATGTCGTCCGAAATGTTTGTCCCCGACAGTATTAAGTTCCCCGATTCGCTGAAATATCAAACATTGGTAAAAAAACGCACCGTGTATGGCGGCGGGGGAATTATGCCCGACATATATGTGCCGATGGACACGTCGAACTACTCGCAATACACCGGCGAGTTGGCGCGTAAAGGCTCGTTATCGCGCTTCTTGTCGTCCTACATCGACCGACATGGCAACGAAATAAAATCACAATATCCGACCTTTGAGACGTTTCGACAGTCATATACCGTAACCGAGGCAATCTTTGCCCAAATGGTGGATTATGCCGAAAAAGACGGGGTCAAAAAAGACGAAAACGGTATCCGCATATCGGGCAACTATCTCAAACACTATATGAAAGCCGTTATAGCCCGCTATCTGTTCGATAATAATTCCTATTATATTATACTGAACGAAAACGACAGAGAATTTGCCAAAGCACTCGAAATGGTGAGGTAGGGATTCGGAGAATGCGCAGGCGTAGATTGCAATCGCTAATAGTCTGTCTCATTCATTATCCTTTCAGTTACGCAGAAAACCATCCGCTACTTTCTATTTTTTCGATACATTCTTCCAGCGTACCACTATCAATGGTCATCCACTGGTTGTTATGACGCTGGAAGTCGAGCGTGCAGTTAGAAATATAAATGGTGATTCTTGCCAGAACAAATTCAAGCCATTTTCCGTCAATAAGCGGAATGGTATAATACGCACCCTGCGGCAAGGTTGCTGCCTCGTGAAGTTCGTAAAAATAAATTCTGCCGGCTTTAATATCTATTCTATTGACCCGCTCTTTTAGCTCCGGATATTTTTCGAGTTCTGCCGTAACTCGTCTTTTCAAGTTTTCTTTGTCGTTAGCCGACAATTTTACGGGAGTGGGATTGCCTTTTACCCAAATCATGTTTTGCATAATATATTCTGATTTTTTATTGATATTTTTCCTGACTTTGACAATGCGACACCCTAAAAATTGGTTGTGTCACTAATCACTAATCACTAATCACTAACCACTAATCACTAACCACTATTCTCAATGCATCATCATTCCGCCGGAGATATCGAGTGTTGCTCCGGTGATATAACTTGCTCTGTCGGAGGCGAGAAACAGCACGGCGTCGGCAATCTCTTCCGGTTCGGCGATGCGTTTTACAGGGATATTCAGCAGATATTGTTCCTTACGTTCTGCCCAGTTTTTGGCGACCATTTCGGTGAGCGCCAAGCCCGGAGCTACGGCATTGACACGTATGCCCTTTGCCGAGACTTCCCGTGCCAGACCTCTGGTGAAGGCTATCACTGCGCCCTTGCTGCTGTCGTAGGGCAAATGTCCTGATGTTGAGCCGCGAAAAGCCGCTTGTGAAGCGATATTGACAATAGCGCCTGCGCGCTGTTCATGCAGCAGTCGCCTTACCACTTCGCGGGTTACGAGAAACATACCTGTTACATTCACAGCAAAAGTCTGTTCCCAGTCTTCGCCGGTGTAGTCGGTGATGCTGCCGGAGGGGCAAACGGCGGCGTTATTGACAAGCACTTCGATACTGCCCATTTCCTTTTCCACTTTGGCAACCATTTCCAGCACCTCCGTTTTGTTGCCCATATCGGCGTGTACGGTCATCACTTTTGCTGCGTGCCTGCTACGAAGTTTTTCGGCAAGCAAGTCCGCCTCCGCCTCGCTTTTGCGATAGTTGATAACGATATTTGCCTGTTCCTGAGCAAAGCCCTCGCAGATTGCAGCCCCAATGCCGCGACTGCCGCCGGTAACCAGTACCGTCTTATTGGTTAAATTCAAATTCATTGATGAGATTGTTTTATTGCGATTACTTGTTCTGTTGTCAGTCCGGTCAATTGCGCAACGGTCTCAACTGGCACACCTGCCGCCAGAGCCTTGCGGGCAACCTCTATACGCAATTCTGCCTTGCCTTCCTCTTTGCCTTTTCTCCGCTCCTCCTCCTGTATCTCGACCACAATGGAGGCATTCACCTTGTGCGAAAGATAGGAATCTAACTGTTCAGGGGTATATGCAGACCTTTCAATATAGTCCAGCGCCTCCTTTGTTTCGGGGCAGGCGAGCAGTTCGGGAGGGCTTTCCTCTGTGTCCTCGTCTATCTCTGTCAGGAAACGCATCCACAGTTCGTGCAGTTTCTTCTCTGCCTTGTTCTCCGGCTTGAACTTGGGGAGTTCGACAAAGATAAATTCAAGTCCTTCGATTTGCTTTTCGGTATGGAGAATATTGACTATCTTGTAATGATGAAGATATTCGTTCTCCATCTCTGTTGAATGTTCAAAAATATGGTTAATGAAATTGAGCGAAAACACAGGCTGGAGCAATTCTATTTTTTTACCTTTTTCCAATTGCAGAGAATAGACTTTCGAAGCATTGTGCAAGACTCTTTTCCTGAACTTATCGTGCCAACACAATTGCATTTCAACGATAAAATGCCGTCCGGCGCTGTCCTTGCATCGCACATCGACAACTGAATTTTTAAGCAAATCAAGAGCCGGCACAAGTTCGCTGCTCAGGTATTCTATTTCAACCACCTCTTGTCCGGTATCAAAAGGAATCATACTGTTGATAAGACTTATACAAAGGTGCTTGTGTTCGCCAAACACACGTTTAAACGGCAGGTCATACGTAGGGTTTAAATATTTTCTCATGATATTAACTATTTTTATTTATCTGTAATTTCACACAAGCACAACACGAAGGGATTCGCCGCGACGCATCAGGTCAAAAGCCTGTTCTATCCAGTCGAGAGGCAGGCGGTGGGTTACGATTTTTTCGGCGGGAAACGTTCCGGCGGCAAGCAATTCGACCGCACGCTTCACATGTTCGGGGGTCGAATCGCTGCTGCCCAGCACGCGCAGTTCCTTATAATGAATAAGGCGACTATCAATATTCAGCATACTTCTTCCGACGGGAAGCGAGGCAAAGAGCATCACGCTGCCCCGTTTACGTACCAGTTCAAGCGCCTCTTCCTGCGGTTGCGCCGCCGGAGCCGCCACTATTACGGCGTCTGCGCCGCAGCCTTCGGTCTCGTCCATCACTACCTGTTTCAGGTTTTCTTTTGATGGATTGACGAGACGGTCGAAGCCAAAGCCTTCGCATTGCCGCAGCCTGTTGTCGTTCACTTCGGAGAGGATTATTTTTGCCGCGCCCGCTGCCCGTGCGATACAGGCGTTGAGAATACCCATAGGTCCGGCGCCGGCAACCAGCACCGTGTCGCCGGTCGTAATGCCGCACTGTTCGACGGCGTTTACTGCGCAGCTCACAGGCTCGGCAAGGGCGGCAATCTCCGCCGGCAACGAAGACGGCACAACTATCAGATGTCCATTCACTATTGCCCTGTTTGGGACAAGCGCATATTCCGCCATGCCACCGTCGTAAGCGTAGCCCATAGGCGACAGGTCGAGGCAAAGGTTGCGATATCCGCGCCGGCAATAACAGCATTCGCCGCAGCTGATGCTGGTTGCCATCACCACGCGCTCGCCAACATGATTGTTGTTTACCTGTTTGCCGGTCTGAGTGATTATTCCCGTAAACTCATGCCCCATAATTCGCGGCGGCTTGATACGGACATTGCCCGAGGCGGCGGCTTTGAGGTCGGAGCCGCAAACGGCGCAGGCGTCCACTTTTACCAGCACATCGCCGTCGCCGCATTTGGGCATTGGGCGCTCTTCCACACGAATATCGTTGGGAGCGTAAAATACTACTGCTTTCATCTCTTTTTATTAGTGATTAGTGATTAGTGATTAGTGATTAGTGATTAGTGATTTGTGATTAGTGATTAGTGATTAGTGCCTGCGGACGCAAACAATCACTAAAATCTAATATGAATATCGTACATGATACCTAAATTGATTTACTTATTTTATATCCCTGCAAACAAAACGTTTAAACCTTTTCGGTAAAAGCCCGCCTGCTTTTTCGGTAAAAGCCCGCCTGCTTTTTTGAAAAGCCCGCCTGCTTTTTTGAAAAGCCCGCCTGCTTTTTTGAAAAGCCCGCCTGCTTTTTTGAAAAGCCCGCCTGCTTTTTTGAAAAGCTCGCCTGCTTTTTTGAAAAGCTCGCCTGCTTTTTTGAAAAGCTCGCCTGC
>JAITIA010000099.1 GCA_031279695.1 Prevotellaceae bacterium
TGTTTGATTGACAGGGCGTCGTCGAAATCCTTTGCATCCTTCGGGTCGATGGTAAAAGTTACCGTTTCGCGGAAATCGCGCCGTCGGGCACGTTCCTCGTCCGAAATCTCGACGGGGATACGCTTCGCCAGATTGTCAACCGATTCGGGGAAAGTGTACGGCAAGTCAAATTCGGCAAGTATGGCATGCATTTCGACGTCGTTGTTTCCCGAGTTGCCAAGCACATCAATAACTTCGCCCGTAGGCGATTTCATTACTTTTTTCCATTCGGTGATTTGCACCACAACTTTTTGCCCGTTCTTTGCGCCCTTCTGGTCTGCCGCCGGCACAAAAATATCGTATGGCATATTGCGACTATCGACTATCACAAAGGCGTAACGTTCCGATACTTCAATCTTGCCTACAAAGGTACGCCGCGAACGCTCAATGATTTCAATCACTTCTCCCTCGCCGCGTCCAACCTTTTTATTGAAAATGCGGACGCGCACCTTATCTCCGTGCAGGGCTTGATTCAGATTATGTTCCGATACAAAGAGGTCGTCGCGTTCCTCATCATCGGGAACGATGTACGCCGAACCCTGCTTTGTCATGTCCACTGTTCCCGTAACGAAACGTTCTTCGGGTTTCTTGAATATATATTGTCCCGTCTCGTGGCTTTCCAGAATACCCTGCATCACAAGCCCGTCGAGCGTAACAATAAGAGTGTCGCGCATGGCTTTGTCAAGTCCAACCGACGACGCCACCTGCTTGTAATTATACGTTTGCGTCGGATGCATTGCGAACACATCTATAACTTTTTGCAGAAAGTCTGCACCTTTCTTTTTCGATTTTTTTCTGCTCATAATAAATATATTGAACGGCACAAAGGTAATGATTATTCCATAATGCGACGCGGGACATGTGTCTGTACAACAAGATTCACATGTTTTACGGCAATATTTACATGATTTCGGGAAAAATTATTTGCACTTAAACTGCATCCGATAAAGTTTTTATGCCGTCATATATTTTGTATCGACAGAATATTGTGGTATAAATATCGCGTCATTCAAAAAGATTAAGGGATGTGAAATAAATATTTCCGAGTAAATAAATTATCAACCGCCATTTCGGGCAAAAAAAGGGAAAATGAAGAAAATTAATCAACACATACCACATTTTCATAACAAAAAACAGCGTTTGGTCGTTCAAACAAGGCGTTTGGTTTTCGAGCGGATGATGGGGAAAAGCGGGAAATAGTTCAGACAATGGAAGTTTGCCGTTTCAAAGAGTTTCCTTATATTTGCACATGCTTATAAATTGAAAATTACATATAAGTGTTAAAATATTAACAAATTAGGTGTCTTAAGATAATGAAAATATTAATTAAAAACGAGGACGGCAAACCAACCACACAAAAAGAAAATGTTGCCGTCAAAGCGCAAATGCCGGAAGTTTTGCGTGGAAGTTTAACAAGGAGATAAATTTTTGTTGATTTGTTAAAATTGGAATAGGATTATGAAAAAGATTATATACAGCCGTAACATCAGTATTCCTGACGAGGAATTTGTCAAAAATATTCTTGAAATTGACAAATCGGTTTATCCTAGTAATATGCAAGGAACGATGTGTTCCGTGCTGGGGCGTTATCATGCTAATAAAGATGAATATATCTTGCTGACAAATGACGCCGATGAAATTGTCGGCTATCTGTGCTGCTTCCCTGTAAAAGAGTCTTTTTACAATGAAATTATAAAATCCAACCATGCGTTTGATGACAATATAACTTCCGATAAAATAGTAGAATATACACGTGGACAGCCACATTATTTATTCCTGATTTCTATAGCTGTTAAACCGGACAGTCGAGACGGGGCAGCAAAAATGCTCGCGCAGGCTTTCGAAAATTTTATTAAAGATAAACGTAAAAATGGTTATAATATCATACAGGCAGTATCTTATGCCATGACAAATAAAGGCGCTGCTTTTCTGGAAAAAAGCAGTTTTTCTTTCAAAAAAAATTGCGGACGCGCCTGTTTGTACGTCAGAAATTTTGACGATAATGACGTATATGTGTTTTTTTCTATGACGGGAAACCTCCCTAAACCTATACCGACTTGTCAGATTAGCAAAGAATTAGAAATGCTTAGTAAAGAAATGGATAAAACCGGCGAATACGAATGTGCCGGTGGCATCTACTCTGTGATTAAACGCGAATCTATTGGTACACACACCATAGGTATATGTCCCGATATTTATTCTGATTCTGAAGACAATTTCGTTACCTATATTGCCGCCGATATACTGCTGGTAACTCATATACACTCTCCATTCGTACTTATCATCCTGTTGTTCAGAGATGTGTGTTTTGATATTACTATGTTGTTGGATAATCTATCAACCGAACAACTGAGAATTAGGCACGAAAATGGAGAAGAATTTTTGCTTGATTATTTTTCTCGAAAATACAATTGTAGAACTACCGGCGCGGCAAAAACGCTTCTTTGCACCGCTCAAAAACCGCAAGATGAAATACTTTCGATATTCGGGGGAGAATTTTACAATAGCAGCACTCTGGCAGGTTCAGCAATCACCGACAAGGACGGGAACGAAAGAACCTATAAGATTCGTCCCGAAGTATTTCAACAAGAATGTGATGAAAATATCGCGCTCTATAATTGGTATGATTGCTATGCTTCGGAACGGGCAATAATTTATGTACTACCATCAAGAAGAGGCAGTTCGTTTATTGACAGCCTCCAATATGAAACCGCCATGGTATATATCATAGAACTGTTGATGTTCCGTAGTGGCGCGATAAAAAACGCTAATAAACAGGTGGTAACCTGCCTTTCAGGAACACAAACTTTAACTTTGAAAAACATAGAGGAACTATACAATAGTTTGGGAAAAACACTTGAATTATGGGAAAAACAAAGTTTCAAATATGCAGCAGTACAAAAACTTTATAACAATATAGCAAAACGTTTTGAACTTGATACAGAAGAGAAAGACTTTTACCGAAAACTCGAACAAGTTGAACACGTGGTTGAACTTCGTCGCAGCCAAAAAAACGAGAAAGACAGTGCTGCAATAAATAAAATTCTGATATCGTTGGCAGGAACGCAAGTTGTATTAATAGTAACGCAAATAATACTCGCGTTGATTGAGATAATAGAACTGCCCGTTTGGATGTGGAGCGTGCTTTTGACACTCTGTATTCTGGTGATGGGTGGTATTCCGTTATTTATTATAATGCGCGGCAAGAGAAAAAAACATGAATAATATTACAGTAACCTTACAGGAAGGAAAAGAGGAAAATATAGAAAAATACCTCTCTATATTTAACGAATGTAAACATGAGGATTATATATCTCATGGTGAAGTGCTTTGCGGCAGAGCGACACACAATTTCAAATGGGCAGACGACATCCTTGCTCAGATGGAAAATGAATTTATGGACGACCTTAGCAGCGAAAATTACGCCCTGTTGGAAATTTTGCAATCGAATGAAATCGTAGGTTTTGCCATTATTGAACTCTACAAGCCGGAAAAAGTAGCAGTGCTGGACGACATCATGATTGCGAAAAATGTACAAGGAAAGGGCATTGGCGCAGAAGCATTGCGTCTTATTGATGCGTATTTGCAAAGCAAAAACTTTGGCATACTACTTTTAGAAAGCGGCGTTGCAAACAAAGACGCGCACGAATTTTTTGAAAAAAACGGATTCGTGCAAGTGTCCGTAGAATATGCGAAACTCCTTAGATAGACGATACGGCAGAAAAGAAATAAAAAATCTTTGTCTTTGCGAAGTTAAACAATTGTCATTAAGGTTATTTTGACAAGTAAAATACGATGAAAATGAAAAAAATGAGCAGAAAAAATACACAAAGGGTTGCAGCAAA
>JAITIA010000114.1 GCA_031279695.1 Prevotellaceae bacterium
GCTTATACCGATACTTTGCAGGGAAAGGATTTTATTGAATTTCTGCGCGAGAGATTGATTTTAATTCGGGAACTGATGTCGGAACGCGGCTCTATCTATTTGCATATTGACTACAAAATCGGGCATTATGTGAAAGTAATGATGGATGAAGTATTTGGTGCAGAAAATTTCAGAAACGACATTACACGCATAAAATGCAATCCCAAAAATTTTGACCGCGTGGGTTACGGCAATATCAAAGATTTGATCCTGTTTTATTCCAAAACAGCCAATCCGATTTGGAACGAGCCGCGCAAACCCTACTCCGAAAAAGATTTGGAAAAACTTTTCCCGAAAAAAGACAAGCAGGCCAGGCGATACACCACCGTGCCCATTCACGCGCCGGGCGAAACCGAAAACGGCAAATCCAATCAGCCGTTTCGCGGAATGTTGCCGCCTGCGGGCAGACATTGGCGCACCGATGTAGAAACGTTGGAACAATGGGACGCAGACGGTTTAATCGAATGGTCGTCAAAGGGTAATCCGCGCAAAATAATTTATGCCGACGAACGCGAAGGAATGCGCGTACAGGATATTTGGGAGTTCAAAGACCCGCAATATCCTGATTATCCAACTGAAAAAAATGCCGATATGCTGGATTTAATCATAAAAACCTCGTCGAATGAGGGCAGTATTGTTTTGGACTGTTTTTGCGGTAGCGGAACAACTTTAAAAGCCGCACAAATAAATAATCGTCAATGGATTGGTATCGACCAGTCGGAGTTGGCAATAACAATTACAAAAGAAAAACTGAATAAACTTCAGGGCGATTTGTTTTGCCGAAAATCCGAATATGATTTTTTGTATTTGGAAAATAAAACAACAAATCATTATGCGGAAATCGACGCAATGATTCAAAAGAAAAAACACCTCGCCGAAATGACCGTCTCCACCGGCGAAAACTGGATAGGAAAACTGAGTAATAAGGAGTTGCGAGATTTATTTGGATAGGATGAGGGAAATGTGTAATTTTGCGGGATGAAAAGGCGCTGAAAGTTATGATGCTGATTAAACATTAGGGCTTGTTTTATTGTGAAAAAGGTTTTTGTATGGAAGATTTTATAAAATACGTAGAAATAAGCAATTTCAAATCTATAAAGCGGTTGAAATTAGATGAGTGCAAGCGGATAAATCTCTTTGTCGGTTATCCGAATGTAGGCAAATCAAATATCATTGAGGCATTGAGTTTGTTCTCTTTGCCATTTTTGAGCGAAAGAGAGAATCTGAATAAGTTGATACGGGTAGAATATAAAAATGAACTTTTACATAACTTGTTGGAAAGTTTTTGTAGCGTTGAAACTAATATTGAAAAAATAGAACTTTCAATATCTTCTTCCTTAAAAATTTACCGTGAGCTTGCTAATGGAAAAGCTGATTATTATCTTTCTAAAGAATTAGAATTATTCAACAGAAAAATTGAATGTTATGATTGTGGCTCAGAAGAATATTGTGCTGATGGGGGCAATGTTATGCGATATGTTTTTCAACCGGAAAATCAATGGAAATCTACAGGTGATAACTTTTTACTACCGCCTTTTGGCGAAAATATCATAGATGTTTTGTCTCACAATCCCAATGTGTCAGTAGTAAAAGAATGGATAAAACAAGAGTTTGCAAAATTCGGATTAGAATACGTTATTGATAAAGCGAGTAATTCTTTGCGTGTACAGAGGCGACTAAATGATGGCGAGGTGTTGCAACTCCCTTATTCGTCCATTGCCGACACCCTGCAACGCATTATATTTTACAAAACTGCGATAGCCTCGAACGAAAATTCAGTCTTGCTTTTTGAAGAACCCGAAGCGCACGCTTTCCCGCCGTACATCCGAATGCTCACTTATGATATTGCCGAAAGCAAAAGTAATCAATTCTTTATCGCAACACACAGCCCGATTATTGTCAATGAATTTATTGAAGATGCGGAAATTTGCAAAGAACTGGCGATTTATATCGTCAATTTCAAAGATAATCAAACAGTGGTCAGACGTTTAACCGACAGTGATTTGAATGATATTTTCGAGCGTGGAATTGATTTATTTTTTGATTTGGAACGCTATCTGGATTAGTATGAGAACAGGTATAATTACAGAATGTTACGCAGATACGCTAATGCTGAAAATAGCGACACGCGACAATCCGAATTTGCAACACCAACGCGGATGTAACAAGGTTTCAAAAACAATGCAGGAAAAATTTGCAGATACGCTCGCAATCGGCGTTATTGATTACGACAAAAAATTGCCCCCGTATTTGAGTGAATTTGCGGAAATTGAAAACTTTGGCGCATTAAAACTTTACAAACACCCTGCAAAATTGCATTATTTTATCACAATTTCTCCCGCGATTGAAAAGTTTTTGATAGAAACGGCAAAGCAGAGCAAAATAAATCTTGCCGATTACAATTTACCTGCTGATTTAAATGGCTTAAAAACCATAACAAAATCGGCAACAAGTAATAATAATGTCGATTTGGCGAGATTTTTTCGTGTGCTTGTGAGCAAAAATGCTGAAAATTTTACGAAAATTGCAGAATGGATTGCGGAGATAGAAAAGGTGATTCTTCGGTGAGTCATTACGACGACAATATGCCACACTAAAACGTATAATTTTACGATATGTCATTGAATAAAAAGCAAATAAAACGACAGGATTTTGTAGATAATTCGATTTTTGAATTACTGCAAGCACTACATCCAACGGATAAAGAGTTTGATTGGGATATTGAAATGATTGCCGATGTTAGAGATGGAATTCAATATTACAGAATTGAAAAAAATGTGTAAATTTGCAGGATGAAAAATACTTAGTTTGAAGCGTTGGTCGCAGAGATTGAAGATGAACAAAAGATTTCAAAATATAAATTGGGCGGCGGCAATGCAAATTCAGTTTCACGTTTGCGATTTAGACCAGTCATTCAACGGCTCTCGCGAACAATGGGCAAAGCGTATTTAAAACACTTTGTAAATCAGGCAAAAAACGTGCCGATGATATGATAACAAAATTTGTGAAACCGTTTGAAAAATTCATACGAAACAAAATCATTACGACTGTTTGGAAGTGGACGAACTTTGGACTTATGCTGGAAATAAAAAGAATAAAGTTTGGCTGATTTATGCCTGTCACAGACAAATTCGTACTTTGTATATCTCCACCAACAATTTTACCGCAAAGAGCGCAAAAGGTTACGCAAAGGGCGCAAAGCCTTTGCGTAACTCTGCGCAACCCTTGCGATAAAAAACACCGATATTTTCGCTCGAAATTCGGATAACTTATTTACAGACAGTCCCTAAATCTCTCCCGACACCTCATTCCATGGAACACTTTCCTTTCCTTGGCGGCTGGCGGTAACGGTCACATAATAACGACCGGATTTTTTCAGTGGAACGAAAGCGCTGTTTTTGTCGGCTGCAACATCAACATGTCCAGTGTATTTGCCGGGCGCTGTTCCGTAATAGACTGTGTACGACTCGGCATTTGCCACCGGCTCAAAGAGAACAGTCATTCCTTTGTCGACGGCGTATAACACCTTGGTAATCGGCGGCGTTGGATTTTGTGACACCGTGAAACTGCCGGCGCCACCATCGTTCAAAGTCGTTTTTTGCCTGTCGCGACTTGTTGCTGTTACACGCCAGTAATACGTTCCTCCGGAGTTCAGTATGCTGTCTTCCATTGTGTAGGCAGGGACGGTAATTGTAGGTCTTTCCAGTATAATATTCTTAAAATAAATATCTTCAGCCACTTCTAAATGATAGAAAAATGCACCGCCGGAATGTTTCCAGCGCAACGCTTCTCTGGGATTGAATATGCCATTATCGGGCGGGACGAGGGCGAAAGGCGCAGGCGTACCGTCGGCGGTTGTTGTTGTAAATTTATGGGCGGCGCCGGTCATCTCCCTGACGCCGTTGCTATTCTCTGCCTTCATTTTGACATAATAACTCGTTTGCGGCGCAAGGGCTTCGCTCAGATAATGGTAAAGATGCGAGTGTCCGAATCCGAGCGCCAGAGTATCAGGAATATCGACCGTATATACTTTGGCGTCAGCAAAATCCGCCGATTGTGAAATATAAATATGGTATTTCGTCGCTCCCTTTGCTTTCGACCAGCTTACATGAGGTTTGAGTGGCGTGAGAAAATTTTCGTCGCATATCTGAAACATGGTAAATGCGCCCGGCACATTCATGTTGCTCTTCACCGTAAAAGTGTAATACACACTGTTTAGCGCCGGTCTGTTGCCGTGGGCGTTGTTGGCTGTTACCGACCAGTAATAACGTTCGTCGAGATTTAGAGGCGTATCGAGGGTAAAACTCTCACCTGCAATACGTTTTCGGGTATAAACCGGATTAGACAGGTTTTTGTTTTTGGATACGGTCAGCGTGTAACTGTCCGCTCCCTGCGCTTTTTGCCATGTAAATGTTGGAGTTAGCGGCGCTACGGCGTTATCGTCGGGACTTATAAGCATAAAATCGGACGGAATGCTCTTTATTTTTTTCACAACAATCATCCAGACATCCTGCGGCGCAAAATTTATGCTGACAGTCAGCATGTTCCCTGATTTACTGACCAATTCGGCGCTTTGAAACTTTATGCCTTCATTTTCCTGACCGGTATCCGCCGAGCCGTCGATTTTTGTACCAACAATACGATATTTTTCGATGCGCAAATTCGATTTTGGGAACGGATTATCCAGCGTAAAATCCATTATACCTGCATTTTGTGCGGTAACCATCACTTTGGCTTCGCCCTTTTCCCTGTCCACCGAAGCCACCCACGGGACGTTCCCTGTCTTTTTGACCCGCTGCCCGCTCATGTTTCCGTATGCAGCCATCAGCCACCACGTTTTGCGACGGTGGGTCAAATAGTCGGCGCTCGGATTACTGATTAGCATATCCGACAAGCCGTTAGAGTAATGCCAGATGGCAAGAACGGTTTCATCGACAGCCGTCGCAGCGTCGTTGGCGGCGATGTGTGCAAGAAAATCGCCCGATTCATATATATGATTACCCCATTCTTCATGATAATATTTGGGCTGTCCTAACTGCGGAAACTTTGCCATATAATCGCTCAACTGTTTTTGGAAGGATGCAATTCCGTCGGGCACACTGAAATGCCATGCAATAATATCGAGAGTAATGCCGGCCCGGACGCTGTAATCTATCAGGCTTTGCACGTTATTGAAAGAAGGATGATCCGGCGAAGGACCGCCCAAACGGACGTCCGGCAGTATTTCCTTGAAAGCGTGCCAGGCTAACACGTGCATCCTGTTGTAATCGGGAACTCCAATTTGCCAGTTTTCGTTGTAAATATTACACTCGGTAATCGGCAACCTGTTGTCTTTGATATACTGAGCAATATCGCGCACCCACTGCGCCCAAGCGTCGAAATCACGAACAGGCGCAACGGACGTGCCATTGGTAGAAGCCCAAGTCGGAAGATAGGCAAAAATAGGATATAAACTTATGCCCATAGAAGACAGTCGGTTAGACGCTGTTTTCATACGTGCCAGACGGGTGTTTTCGATATCGCCAACGATATCCTGTCGAGCTGTAACATTACCCCAATTGATTGAATGGTTGCTCAAAATGTTCTGATAGTCCATATCGTCGCGGACAATGCGGGTATTCAGCGGGATGATGCGTCCGTCGGGAGTGTTCTCGTTGGGCGCCAGCAACCAGCCGACTTTGGGAATCATGACGCCGGCAAGGTCGGTAAGATTGATGTTTACGCTGCTGTCTGCCGGCGCAGCAATTGCCTGTATAACCGATAGATACATCGCCACGAACATAAACAGAATACGCTTGATATTCATTGAATAAATGTTTGAAAAACACGATTTTGCATTTTGCCTGTCTCGCCTGTCGTTTGCCATAAAACAATCATATTTAAAAAGTTATTCGGAATCGGTAATAATCTGCGCCGGCAAAATATGTTCGATTACTCTGTCGTCCGGATCTTTGATTAAATCCATCAGAATATTGAACGAGCGTTTACATATTTCCTCCAACGGCTGTTGGATATAAGGTATTGATACTCCAAGCGCTAAATCGGTTCGTCCGAAACTGATAATCTGGATGTCTTCTTGCAGTTTACGTCCCAGACCGACCAAAACTTTTAACACTATGGGCGACAAAAATCCGGTCGAAATAAAAACCCCGTCGATATCGGGATTTTTCTTGAATGCGTCCTGCAAAACAACCTTTATTTCTTCTCGGTAATCGAAGTAATCGACCTCACAGATAAGGTTTTCGTCGAACAGATTATGCTCGCGCAAAACGTCGGCATAGCCTTTTTTTCTGTCCTGCATGTGCATCAGTTTTTCGCGGAAAGTTACAAACAGAACTTTGCGGCAACCCTTGTCGATCAGCAGTTGCGTCGCCTTTGTCGAAATTCCGTAATTATCAATACATACGCAACTTGTGCGCATTTTCGGAAAATAGCGGTCGATAATCACCATCGGGACGTCGGGGCGCAAATCTTCGATAACGCCTTCTTCGATATTTGCAACGGGTACCATAATAATGCCATCTACCCGTCTCTGTCTCAACAGCGTAAAGATTTTTGTCAGACGTTCGCGATTTTCGCCGGTATTAAAAATAATAACGGTATAAGATTCTTTTTCAGCATATTCCTGCAAACAGTATGTCAGACGTCCGAAAAACGGGTCTGAAATATTTGCCACAATCAGGGCAATTGTTTGCGATTGACCGGTGCGAAGACTGCGGGCGAGTTCATTCACCTGATAGTTCATTTGTTTTGCAACACGTCGCACCCGTTGGGCGACTTCCGCACTGATTCGTCCTTCTTTCTCCTTGCCGTTCAGCACAAACGACACGGTGGAACGTGCAACTCCGGCAGCGTCGGCAACACTTTGCATCGACACTCTTCTTCTTGGGGTATTTTTCATCTCTAAAAAATTTTTCGCAAAAGTAGCAATAATTTTTATGTTTATTGATTTTTCATGTCGATTGTTTTTTATTCAGGTGATTTTGTGGTATATATAAATGCATTTTTTTTGCAAAAATCAGTTCGACAAAGGTAAAATCACTTTAAAAATTCCGTTTTTTTCCTCTATTTTGATTTCTTTTCCTTTCAAAAGCAGGAAACGCTCCGACAAATTTGCCAGACCGATGCCGTTGCCGGCGATTTCCATTTTTTCGTAAACAGGATTGGCAACCGTCAGCTCGTTGTTTGCGTTGAGTTCGATTGAGATTGTCATTCGGTTGTCGCTGTCGATAATATTGTGTTTGACAGTGTTTTCCACCAGAGGAAGAAAGGAAAGTACGGGGATTTGCAGGTCGTATTTCTTTTTGTCCACATTGATATCGAATTTCAGTTTGTCGGCATATCGAATTTCAAAAATATATTGCAGAGCATTCAGAAAATCAAGCTCTTCGCCCAAACTGACCAGCCCCTTTTTATCGCTTTGCAGGATATAGCGAAAAATGCCCGACAGTTTGTGAATGTATTCCAGCGTTTTATCCTTTTTTTCGTCGCGCACCAGCGCCGTGATGCAGTTCAGCGAGTTAAAGAAAAAATGTGGATTTATCTGGCTGCACAGAGCGTTGTAGCGACTTTGCAGGTTTTCGGTTTTCAATTGCTCAATTTCGAGTTCTTTGTTATTGTGTTCCAGATACATCATCGAAAGATGTCCCGTCAGGGCGCAAAGCAGCGAAGTTACAATAAACTGGAAAAGCAGCATTCCGGTAAAACAGTCCTTGTGTGTCGATAACAACAGTGAAATACAGACATATACCGAATATGCGAGCAAAGTAATCAAAAGAGTTTTTAATAAGCGTTTCGAGAAAATCAGCGTTGGCGTTTTCAAAATATTTATCGACAGTGAAATCCACGTCAAAGCGCAGAAAAACAAATATCTGAACGCAAAGAAAATCGTGTATTCCAAATCGACAGGTTTTGTGCGCCACAACAGATTGTTTATGTTGGGATAGATGATAAATGTGCCCATCAGAAGGCTGAGCGTTACCATCATTTTATTTGATGCAAGGAGTTTTGCAAACATATTTAACTGATTTTTATATATTTATGGGATTGCATTGAAAAACGAAAAATTGACGCTTCCGTAAGATTTATGCCTGAAAAAGCCTGCCGTTTCCGCAAAACTGTTTGCCGCCGAATGCTCGATTATCAGGCACCCGTTTTGGTTGAGCAAGCGGTTGTTTATCACCATAGTTGCTATCTGCGGAATTTTGGCGCAGGAATACGGCGGGTCGGCAAAAATCAGGTCGTAGGTTTTATGACAAAATCCAAGAAACTTGAAAACATCGTTGCGTATAACGTGTATCTGAGTAAAATCCAGCGCGATGGCTGTTTTTCGGATATGGTTAAAATTATGCAACTCTATTTCCACCACATCAATTGACGGCGTTCCCCGCGAGGCAAATTCGTATGATATTCCGCCCGTGCCGGCAAACAGGTCGAGAACGGCAATCGTCGTCAGGTCAAAAGAATTTTCAATGATATTGAAAAGATTTTCTCTTGCAAAATCGGTTGTTGGTCGCGCCTTAAAGCCTTTCGGCACAGGCAGCACTCGTCCTCTGTATTTCCCGCCAATTATTCGCATTCGTTCAGTAACAGGATGTTATAAAATCTCGATGAAGTTTCTTTTCCCAGCCTCAGCGTCATTTTTTTGTCATGATTTTGCTGCATGTTCGGAAAACAGCGATTCAATTCGTCGATTTCGGCAATCGACACATCGCCCGAAACGTGGAGTGGGGCTTGCAGAGTATCGATTTTCTTTGCCACCGCCACCAGAAAATATGCTGCATCGACAATACTTGAATAAGTAAATGTATTGTTGAACATCAGCGCATTATCTTTGAAAACGGTCAGGTCGATAAAGTTTCCGCAGAACACCAGTTTCATTTTTGTGTCGTTTGGGTCGTTGCAAATCTGACGTATATGATGACAGGTCTGGTTGAGAAATTTCAAATTGCTGAACCGAGTATGCAGTTTGGTAATCAGCCAGCTGGGTATGAGATAGCAAATACTGGCGTCAATTTCCTGAATACGTCGGGTGTGAATTTCTTCCTCTTCTTCGATATCGAACCAGAACGACAGATGCTGTTTGATTGTTTTTTCGTCTAAAATTTCGGGGGGAATAATAACGTTTTTGCGTGTAACATAGAGACATACCGCCGGCGTTTTGCTGTCGATGTCGCGTATGTCGGCAAGTATTTCAGCAATTTCGTCACACCAGTCTTGCAGAATATTTTTTGTATAGATATAGTGTTTAAGCACAACGTGTTTATTCTTCACCGTATCGAAAACACAAAAAGAAAATCCATTCAAGGAAATTTGAATGGATAATCTGTATATTGCTGCATTTGCCGGTCTGAAACTTTTATCAACGAATTTAAAACTCAACTGCATTTATGCAAAGCATTTATTCCCAGTTGCCTGCATTGTTGTTTGGTTGCGTGATGCTTCCGACTTTCAGCCCGGGATATTTGTTCATACTTTGATGTTCGTCAACCAAATTCACAACCGACTGCAGGTCTAATCCTTTCAGATAAACCTTGTCGTGCGTTCTTGCCTCAAACAGAGGAATATCGACGTTTGAAATCGAAGGAAACATCAATGCCGAGAGTTCAAACTGTTCGCCCACAATCGGTACTCGCGGCAGCGAATCGATTTGAAAATCCGCATATTTACGGAACAGTGTGTCCTTTACGGCAATTCTGATAGTATCGGTGTAAACGAGTTTCTTGGCAACGGCAAGAGAATCGTCCCACGAACCGACTTGTTTGACAATTTTCAGACTGTCAAATTTGTAGAAGCCGACCAGAGTGTCGAAACTTCCGGTAAACCGCCCGTAGCGGTCTTTGTAGGCAACTTCCAGGTCTCTAATGTCTTTCAGACGCTGGATTACCAGACTTTTACGATGTTCAACCGCATTGTTGAAACGAATGGGCTCCATCATACTGTCAATAAAAAGGTAGGCTAATACTATAGCAACGATACCTAAAACAACTTGTAGAATAGTTTTCATTATAACTGCATATTAAATAGAACGTTATGTTAAAAATTAATTAAAAATTAAAAATTATCTTTTTCAGTAAATTTTAATTACATATATTTGCGCAAAATTATAAAAAAATTTTCATACCAAAACATGATTATAAAAATTTTTACAAAATGATAGGTGAACATATTGAAAATCTGATAGAAAAAAATTTAGATTTTTTTCCGACTTCGGAGCAAAAAGGGCTTATTTCGCGGCTTTCGGAGTTCATTTTTTCGCCGGATTCGGAAATTTTTCTTCTGAAAGGCTATGCCGGAACGGGCAAAACTTCGATGCTGGCGGCGCTGGTGCAATGTCTCAAAATTTTGAAGAAAGATACGGTGTTGCTTGCGCCAACGGGCAGAGCGGCAAAAGTTCTGTCGTTATACGCTGGTGCACAGGCTTATACTGTTCATAAAAAAATTTATCGCCAAAAATCGCTGGGCGACACGGCGGAATTTTCGCTGGCATACAACGGGCACAAAGACGCTGTGTTTATTGTAGATGAAGCCTCGATGATTGCTGGCAGTTCATCCGAGCAGTCGGTTTTCGGCTCGGGCAACCTGCTCGAAGATTTGATGCTGTATATAAAAAGCGGTAAACGGTGCAAAATTGTGATGGTGGGCGACAGCGCTCAGCTTCCGCCTGTGGGCTTCGCGCTCTCGCCCGCTCTGGACATGGACAGACTCGAAGATTACGGCAAATGTACAGGCATGGAACTGACTGAGGTTGTGCGACAAACAAACGAATCGGGAATTTTGTTTAACGCCACGCAGATACGGAAACAGATCGAAACCAACGACGTCAGACTGCCAACATTCAAAATCGATTTTCCTGATGTCGAACTGCTGTCGGGCGCCGATTTGATTGAAACGCTTTCGGATGCATACGACAAATACGGTCAGGAAGAGACAATTATCATTTGCCGCTCGAACAAACGGGCTAACAAATATAATGAAGGCATCCGAAATCGCATATTTTTTATGGAAGAATCGATTGCTTCGGGCGACCGTGTTATGATTGTCAAAAACAACTACCAGTCGCTCAAAGATATTGAGGAGATGGATTTTATTGCCAACGGCGATATGGCTACAATTCGCAGAATACGAAAATATTACGACCGCTACAATTTGCATTTTGCCGATATGACGCTGGAATTTTCCGACTATAATAATATAGAAATCGACAGTCGGGCAATTCTCGATACTTTGAGCCTCGAAAGCGCTTCCCTCTCCGCCGACGACAGTAAACAACTGTTTTACAGCATTGCCGAAGATTATGGACATATCGCCAACCGAAAAGAGCGTTTCAAAGCAATCAGAGAAGATCCGTTTTTTAATGCTCTGCAAATCAAGTTTGCCTACGCCATTACCTGCCACAAATCGCAGGGAGGACAGTGGGAATGCGTTTTCCTCGACTGTCCCTGGTTTCCCGACGACAATCTGACTTACGAAGACTTGCGATGGTTCTACACCGCCGTAACCCGCGCATCAAAAAAATTGTACCTCGTGAACTTTAATAAAAAGATGATTCTAAGCTGATTAGTCGATTTGCGATTTTTGATTTACGATTGATGATTAGTGTAATTCAACGAGGCGGTATCAAAAGTCAATAAATTCTTTACCACAAAGGGAACAAGGCTTGCACAAAGGGAATAAAGTATTGATAATCAAAATTATAATTTTATATCCCTTGTGTTTTCTTTGTGAACTTTGTGGTTAAAATTGCCTTTTGATGCAGCCTCTGCAAACAATAAAAAATCAAAAATCGTCAATCAAAAATCATAAATAACCACCTCCACCGGGCCTGCAAGCCCCGACGGGAGCAGCGGCATATCGGCAGTGAACTTCGCTACATTGGTACGTGTCAGGCGCCGGTCGTCGGGCAGGGCGGCGTCGCCGATCAGACGGTTGCGCCAGAGATTGACCACGCGCACTTCCAGCGTGTTGTCGCCATCGTAGAGATATTCCGTAATGTCGCGCAAGAATGGCGGCTGCCACCATACGCCGGTCGCCTGACCGTTGATATATACTTCCGCCAAATTATACATCTCGCCCAGATTCAGATATGCCCGTTTGCCGCCCCGTTCGGCAGCAGACAGGTGGAACGTGTTTCTGTATGTGGCTGTGCCCGAATAGTGGCGGATACCGTTATCGCTGTGTTCGTTCCACAAAGTCAGACGGTTGAAGCGGACATTCGCCGGAGCGCCCCACGCGGGGTCGAAAGATACGTCCCACGGCAATGACAGCGGGATACGCGCCGGAGTATCAACGGAAAGCCTGCGCTGTTCGCCGGACGACGCTGTCAGCAGATATTCGCCCGACTGCGTGAACAGCAGTTTACCGTCGGCGTGAGGCGTGAACGGCGTAATGCAGGACGTGTCGGCGGGCAGTTCGGGGAACAGGCTTTTGCCGTTGTGCGCGATGCCGGTAAAGTGGTCGCCTGTCGGCTTGCGAAATACGACGAACACCGAGCCGAAAGGCTCAAGTGTCAGCGGCAGGCGGGTGCGAGCGTCGAGCGTGTCGTACAGCGGCATCGTCAGCGTCTGTCCGGTTTCGGGATTCCAAAGTTCGGGCGCTTTTCCCTGTATGCGGAACGAGGCGCGGATGTATTCCTGTCGCTCGTTGCGATTTACGACATAATAAATGTCTGCCTCCGGCGTGTGGCGATGGATATAATCAATCAGCGTTTTGCCGTCCCTGCGTGCACTTTCGTACAGAAAATCAGGAAGTATGCCTTTCGCTGCCAGCGCTTCGCGTACCGGCGTCGAAGCATAGACCGCTCCTTTTTTATACGTATGTTTGCCCGTCGCTCCGGCGTTGCCCCAAAGAAGGTCGGCAGTTTTCCGTATCCGTCGAAGCGCGGTCTTTTGATTACGCAGCCCGACAAAGGTTTCGGGCTTTTGCCCGACCACCGTGGCGCCTTCGGCAACCAGCCGACAAATCTTTTCAAGAACTTCGGGCGCAATGGCGGTGCGTTTGGGCAGCACGAGTGCGGCATAGCTCATGCCGTCGGGCAGACAGATACGCCCGTCGCAGACGGTCATGCGGTTCAGGATGACGTCGGTATTGCAGACGTCATAGTCGTAACCTTCACTCAACCCGTCGGGGATGTGTTTCAGCGGCACCTGATTGGGGACGTTGTCGCCATAATAATAGCAGACGTCGCCCACAAACAGCCCCTGCGACAGCAGAAAACAGATGCGGCTGTTCCATGCAAGAAAGGCGGGCGACTGTTTCCACCACGTTACATTGGGATTGAAATGTGTACCGGCAAAATATTCGTTGCCCGGTATGCCCGCTTCTTTGGGCGAGTGGGTGAAAGTATGGATTACTAATCGGTTCAGCCCTTCGCAGTATGCGCGGTCGAGGGTAGGTTTCATGTATGCAAAGTCTTCTTCCCAGTGTGGCCCAATGCTGGTTGGACCTTCCGCCTGCACAAAACGTCGACCGTAGATATGGGCGGCGGAGGCGGGCTGCTTGATATAGAAGCGACGGTCGGGCGTAACGCGATGCGTCGAGGCGCGTATCCAGAACTCGCCCATCGGAATATCGTTCACGCCTGCATTTTTGAGCGCGTCGATTGGCGCGGGATGCGGACCGCCGCTTTCGGGATGAATCATCAGCCCGTCAGCTTTTGCAAGTTCCGAAAAACAGAGGTAGTGATTATTCCGAATCAAATCGGCAACGGTACGGCGAAAATCGTAGAGAAAACGGTTGGAAACGTCGCGGCTCTGAATGATTTTACCGGCGATGACCGGCAAAAACGGGATCATACTGTATCCGTTGGCGTTGCGGAACGAGGCGATCATTTCCTCCGTCCAGTTTGCCGCGCCAAGTTCCCAACTGTCGTCGTGGAGATATTTGAGGGCTTGCCGTCCGCCTGCTTTTGCCAGATCGTCGAGCACAACGCTCACCGTATGACTGTATTGCAGTTTGGTGGACGTGCGGCTCAGATAGTCGATGGCAAGACCGCCGCCGCCCGGACTATGCGTGGACACACG
Source organism: Prevotellaceae bacterium (assembly GCA_031279695.1). Lineage (GTDB taxonomy): Bacteria > Bacteroidota > Bacteroidia > Bacteroidales > UBA932 > JAIRLF01. Next base: position 14,061 of record JAITIA010000114.1, read on the forward strand.
GACGCCCGTCCCCGTAAAACCAAAGCGCAGAATGAGATAATTTCCCTGCGGTACGTCCCATGTGATATTGCCTTTGGCATCCACTTTGTCGGAAATATCGGTTACGTTGTCCAAATATGCGTGGCAGTCGTCCGCCGGCGACGGCTCGTTTTTGAGAAACGTTTCCCAGTCGTATCCCAGTCCGTTGTTTGTCATGGGGATCCGAATGGAATGAACGGCTTTGATGTCGAAGTTTTCCAGCGGCTTGACCTCATCGCTGCCCGCTTTCAGTTTCAGGGCGAGCGTTGCAACGGGACGGAAAAACTCCTTGCCGTCGTCTGTTTTCAACAGTCCTTTCGGCAGTGGAAGTTTTTCGGACAGCGTCTTTTGACCGCTGACTGCAAGTTCGCTCCATACAAGTTTCTTCGAGGCGTGTTCGGGCGTTACCCATGGTCCGCCGTCGTTCCATCCGCTGGTGATGCTCATGCTGAGTTCCACGCCGAGACTGTCGGCTGTGCGACAGGCATACGTGAACAGATGCCGCCATTCGTCCGACATAAATCCCGGTCCGGACGGAGTAGGCCAGACAGAGTTGTGATAAGTCGGTTTGCCGCCTTTGTAATATCCCGACGAGCCGGCGTCGAACACGATAGCGCCACGGATGCCGACATTTTTCATCTCTGTCAGGTCAGACAAAATGCCTTCCATAGAGATATTTCCTTCGAGCCACCACCAAAAAACGCGCGGCGCGGCATAGTCGGGCGGCGAAAGGAATTCGGCTTCCGGATTGGTTGCCGCCGTAAATTCAGGTTGAAGCGCGTCCACAGACACTCGGTTGTCCATGTCGGCGCAGGCGGTCAGCAGGATACAAAAAAAATTGAGGATCGTTCTGTTCATAAGTTTCGTAAGTAAAATTATTTTTAATGACTGCCAAAGTAATCTTTCACAAGTCTCTTTAACATTCGGAATCTAATATAAAGAAATCAAAATAATATGTCGATAAATTGTTTATTTACAACTTATTTACACCATAAAACATAAATCAAAATAAGATTATGACGGCACAAAAGTACAATGAATATTTCGGAAGTCAAAATACTTATTTAATAATTAACTGATTAATTGAATAACTGATTAATTGAATAACTGATTAATTGAATAACTGATTAATGCCTGCGGCGGACAGGCTGGGACGGAAAGTTCCGCAGGGACTGCACATTAAATCAATCTATTCCACATTCCGTCCCTGACGGGACGGCGGTTGCGTGTATTCGAGTTTTCAGGCGGAGGATTTCAGCAGGATTAAAAGCAGTTTTTAGAAGGCACAAATTTTCAACCCAAATTAGAGTCGAAATTCACAATTTTATCTCTCAATCCACCGTTTTAAACTCCACAATTCACAACTTTTTTATTTTTTGAAAAAATATTTTTTTGAGATATATCCCCCAAAAATAAAGGGGGTATGTCGAATAAAAAATATTTTTTTGAAGAGATTGTTTAAAAAAATTTGCACAGTTCGAAAAAAATATCTACTTTTGCCGCCGAATTTAAAAATTAAATATTGTAAAAAGATGACAAAATTAAGTTTATTGACAATCGTCCTTATTATGTTTGCAACAACAGCAAGGACACAGGAGTTTTCGGCAGGAGCCGACATTGTTAGTTCGTATGTTTGGCGAGGTTTAAACCTCAGCGGAACAAGTATTCAGCCCTCTTTGGGATTTTCGGCAGGTAATTTTTCTGTTGGAGCCTGGGGCAGCGTTGATATTACAGGTTTTCAGGTGTATAAAGAATTAGACCTGACTGTCGGTTATCAGTTTGCCGGTTTTTCGATTGGCGTTACCGATTACTGGATTGCGCCGGAAGGATCAGTCTCGTATTTTAATTACAGCGACACTGCGGCGCACACTTTCGAAGCAACGCTCGGATACACTTTGCCTTGCGAAAAGTTCCCGCTTTCGCTCTCGTGGAGTACAAATTTTGCCGGTTTCGACGGGGTTAAAAGCAATGGCGATGTTGCCTGGTCGTCCTATTTCGAGATTGCCTGTCCGTTTACGGTAAAAAGTGTTGCTCTGACTGCGGCGCTTGGCTTGACGCCGTGGGAAACCGACTTTTATGGCGCCGGCGGATTTGCCGTTATCAACACTTCGCTCAAAGCGGTGAAGGAGTTGAAAATCGGCGAGTTTACCTTGCCCGTTTCGGTGCAGGCAATTCTGAATCCTCGCGCCGAAAATGCGTTTCTGGTCTTCGGAATTTCGTTCTGACACGGCATTTCTCCGCAACGATTTTCGCAAAAAGGCACAAAGGTTTTTCAATCTTTGTGCCTTTTGTTTAAGGAAGAAACCTTACCGAAGAAAAATTAATCCGTGGATATATGAGTTTGAAATCTTCTATTGTATATGTGTTTTGGACTTTATAGACCTGCCCACTTTTTTCCTGATTGCGCCCATAAACAGGGGAAGAAACAGGAAGAGAGCGGGGAAGGAGATTGCCAAGCCTCCGGTTGTGCCGGCTGCCAGCGGAAACCAGAATGCTTCCCGATATTCGCCAATCATAAACGGGATAAAGCCGAGTATGGTTGATACTATGGTCAGGAATATGGGCGTTACTTTGGCGTTCCATGCTTTGAGATATGCCTGTACACGGCTCATTGATGGGTGTTTACGGCGGAGATTGTTATATTCGTTCAGGATATAGATGCTGGCGTTCACCGAGATACCGGTCAGGAGAACAAAGGCGGCAAATCCGCCCTGGTCGAAACTCAGTTTAAACAGGTAGAATGTCAGGAACAGACCGATGTATGCAACGGGGATAATAAATATCACTACCAGCGGCAAAACCAGTGAGTTGAACAGAATGCCGGTCATCAGAAACATGATTGCGATAACCAGAAACAGCAGCCAGTACTGGCTTGCCGACATCTGACTCCACGACCACCATCCGCCCGTCTCGCTCACGGCTTTGTAGCCCAGCGGGGCGGTGTTGTTAAACTCTTCGATATGACGGTTCATGACCACGTTTGCCTGCTGCCACGAGCCGATATATTCGTACTGTAAACAAAGCACATACTGCTGGTCTTCTTTGGCGATACCCTGCGGACCCTGACGTTTTTCTATTTCGGCAATATTGTTGAGTTTGTATTCCTTGCCGGCGGCGTCGTTGAGGTAGCGTTCCATGTTCCACTTGTCCAAATCGTATGCCTGACGGGAACTGAAGCGGATATTCGAGGCTTTACCTTCGTACATCCATGTTCCGCCGTTTGAGTTTCTGCTGAACATTGGCGACATCGAGCCGTAGAGATGCACCGGCAACAGGCTGTTGCCGATTAATTTTTCTCTGTCGGCATCGAACACAAATTCCGTATAGTCGGTTTTATACCAGCTGAAGCGCGAGTCCAGGATAATGTCCTTTATTCGGCGATGTTCGAGCAGCGAGTCTCTGATTTTTTCGGAAAGAGAGCGGAGCTGATCGTAGTTGTAGCCAAGCAGTTTTATACGGCTCGAGCCTGCCTGCTCGCGGATAGAGTTGTCGAAGCCGTCGCCCACGCCGTGCACCTGCCAGCTTCCGCCGCCAATTTCCAGCGATTTGCTGATAATCCTGCTTTTCAATGTATAAGGAAATCCGCTTCGCTGATGTTCTTTCACAAAAAGTATTCGGATGCTTGCCCGCTGTCCGTTGTAGATATTTGTTTCAAACTGCCTGATTTCCGTGTAATGTCGCAGATATTCTTCCATTTTCATCACAATGGCGTCCATCTGTTCAAAGGTTACACCGTTGGGCATCGATGCGGTAACATTGAGAGCGGTTTCGCTGCGCTGGTTGCCATACGAGCCTCCGCTGCCCACTTTTTGTGCAAACAGCCGCATTGTGCCGCCCAGAGCCACGTCGCCCACCGGTCTGATTTTTTCCTTGTAGAACGTACTTCCTATGGTTTTATTGTATAAATTTTCCCAAAATCCGGGCTGTTCCATAATAAAATAATAGCCGCGTTTCTGACCCAGTTTTTCGGGCAGCAGGAAGGTTGGTATTCCGAAGGCAAATATCAGTCCTGTTATAATCCAGCCTCGACGACGGCGCATGGCGGTCATGATATTCACATAAATATGGTTAAAATGCACCAGTAGCCGTTTTCCGCGCACATTGTGTCGGAATTGTTGCAGTGGCATTAATCCGGGGAAAAGAAAGAGCAGCGCCTTTTTCCGGTCTTTGCGTACTGTATCAACAGCGTGCTTTGCTTTGCCAAACAGCTGTATTGCGCCGGATATGTGAGTTTTGGCCTCGCTGTAAATTACTTTTACTTTGCCCAGCAACAGCCTCACAAGCAGGCGCAGTATGCCGCGAATGCATATATAAATGCCGCGCGGCAGCCCGCGAACTGTTCGCAGCAAGCCTTTCACGGCTTTGAAACAGCCGTAGAGCAGGCGTATAATTATGATATACAGACAGCACATCAGCCAGATGAGCAGTGTGTGGCTTTGGGTGAGCGCTTTGTATTTTTTTTTCTTTTTTTGTTTGACTGCAAATTTTTCTATCAGCGCCGGCACAAGAAACAGGGCTATAAAGAGCGAGATTGCCAGATTGATCATAATAATCCATGCAAATTCCTGCAGATTTGCCCGCACCCGCTCGTCCATAAACAGGATGATAACCAGTGCGCCTATCGAGGTGCATGTTGCGGCAAGTATCGCCATAAAGGCTCGTTTATTGCTTCTTCGGATAATCTGGTCGGACATGATGATTGTGTTGTCGATTATCAGGTTGAGCGAGATTGTTAAACCGGCAAGCGAATAGAGTTGCATCTCCATGTCAAGCAGATAGTAGAATATGACGGCAATGGCGAGGTTGCAAATCAGCGACGACATTATCAGCAGCGAATATTTCAGGTTGCGATATACCAGAAAAACAAAACACAGCAGTATCAGCACCGTCAGCCCCGACCGGAAATAGATTTTGTTCAGCTCGTCCTTCAAATACACGCCGGCGTCGTGCGAGAGGTGCAGTTCGTAACCTTCGGGAAAGGCGTATTCGTCGAGCATTTGGCGTGTCTGCTTGCTCAGCGCCAGCTGGTTTGCGTTTTCTTTGGCGGTCAGCGACAGATATATTGAGTTGAGTCCGTTGATACGGAAACGGCTCGATGCGGCTTCTTCTTCGCAGGTTGTTCTGACCAGGCTGCTGAGATAAATAACTGTTTCATCTTTTTTTTTGACCGGTATCAGTTGCGGGTCGAAGGGATGTTTGCTGCTTTCGGGCAGCAGGGCAATGCGAATCCACTGTTCGTCGCCGTTGTCGTCCTCTATTCGTCCCATACCCAGAAATTCGCGACCGAGATATTTGTTGATAGCGCTGCTCATATCGCCCACATTGACGCCCATTTCCCGCAACTGCTGGTAGTCGTATTCCAGTTTATAGACTTTTTTGCCGGCGCCCTGAATATCGATGCGGTCGATGCCGGGCAGTTCCGCAAGTTTCGGTTTCAGATGGACGTCAATATATTCCGTAATATCCATTGGCGAATACGGAGCGTTTACCGTGTAGCTCAGATAGGGGCGCATTATTTCGGTTTCGTCGGCCATTCCCGACATCGAGATGCGCGGATAGCTCACGCCCTGGGGCAGCGAGGGCCACAACTGGCGGACGATGGTCGAAATCTCGAACCGTGCATATTCGGGGTCGGTATGTTTCGACAGTTTTGCCGAAACAGAGCCGCCGCCGTTGTTCGAATATGAATTAAGGTTGCGGATACCGCGCACGCGGCTCAGCATCGCCTCGATTTTTGACGTTACCTCCATTTCAACCACTAATGCCGACTGCCCGGACATTGAGAATGATATGTGAACTTCCGGCAACCTGTTCGACGGGTTGAGTTTTACCGGCAGGAGTGGAATCATAAACAGCCCGACAAGCGACAGGCAAACAAATATCAGTATTATTGAAAATGAAGAAACCTTTATCATAATGTTTAATTTTTAGTGATTAGTGATTAATGCCTGCGGATGCAAACAATCGCACAAATCAAATAAATCATTTTAAAATCACAGTTCGGACAATCGTAAAATTATTCGTTCATTTCCATAATTTTGTCGAACTGTGAGGTAAGGACTTCTTTGGTTAAGAAGTCGAACAGTGTCAGTTTGCGCAGTTTGTAATAACTTTGCCAGTAGCTGCGCAGCGCCGACAAATATCCCCGATTAGCGCTGTTACGGCGTTCGAGGGAGAGTATCAGGCTGTTGAGGTCGCTGTCGCCGGATATAAAGCGTGCCTGCGTCTGGTCGTAAGCCTGTATTGCCAGATCGAGTGCTTCTTCTGCGCTGCCAATCATATTGCGCTGCATGTTGAAATCGCTGACCGTCATAATCACGTCCTGTTCAAGTTTTTGCTCGGTTTGCTGCAGCGATATTTTTGTTACGTTGAGATTGTTGCGCGCCATATTTGCCCGTCCTTTGCGCACGCCCCAGTCCACCAGCGGAATACCGAAACTGATACTCACCACATCCTGACGCGGCGGCGTTGTATATACTCCCGAAAAATTGGGCGCTACCTGATTGAAACCTACGCTCATGGAGAGGTTGGCGTCAAAATTTGAACTTTTTGTTGTCTGTTCCACCGCACGTTCCGCTTCAAGCAGACTTTGCTGGATGGAAACGAAATCGGGATTATTTTCACGCGCCTGTTGCAGAGCAAAATCGGGTGAGATTTCCATTTCCATAGGTTTCCCCGGCATGAGGATTTCGACCTCCGTATCCTTGTCCATATTGAGAAACGACACGAAGCTGAAGTGGGCGCGTTTGAGGCTGATGTCGGCATTCTGCAAAGCATTTCGCGCGTTCACCGTGTTCAGTTTCAGCGTTGTGAGTTCAGCCTTTGAGATGGACGCTATCTTATGCCGTTCCCGTCCGATAAAGTAGAGGGTATCCGACGAAACCACATTTTCCTGCGCCATTTGAAATTCCAGCTGCGCCATTGCCAGATTGAAGAAGTACTGTATTGTGGTTTCCGAGATTTCTTCCCGCGCGTACATATATTGTATCTGTGCTTTTTTGAATTTCAGCGGTTCGATTTTCCTGTCCCACTTAAAACCGTTAAACCCGAACAGCGACTGCGAGTAGCCTATTCGCACGGGCACGGAGGTAAACTGCGAATAGTTATTGTCGCCGAAATTACGCATGTATCCGAGTTCCGAGTCGATGTAGAACGTACCGCCTGTCAGGTCGAGATTTTGCCTTACCGACACATTTCCATAGGAATACAGCGACTGCTGCTGCCGATAGACGTCGATATTGTTTTCCGAATCGTATCGACGTGTAAAATCGCTTCGATATTGCAGCGGCGTGGTTTGCAAATAGAGCGACGGCAACCGCCCCGCCCGAAACGACCGGTATGACCAGTAGCTTGAACGATACATGTTTTTAGAGATAAACGCCTGCAGCGAACTGTCGGTGGCGATTTCAATCGACCGGCTAAGAGTAAACCGTAAAGCCGGTTGCTTCTGTGCGTTGGCATTCTGTGCCGGAATAAAGGCAAGTGCAAGCAGAATCAGCAGATTTCTTATCATATTTCATTTTTTTAATTCGTTAACCCTAGAACAGCAAGCTGTCCGATTTCTATTTTTCCCTTATCAACTGTTTATAATTAATGACTGTATTCGAGCCAAATCGTTATGAAAAACGGAACAAAATTACAACATTTTTTTAATATCAAACATTTTTTTTTCACAAAAGCGAAAAAAAACAGGCGCAAAAATGCATATATTGAAGATATTCAAAGCATTATTTGGTAAAAAAATCAGCAAATAGTTTTTCAATCCGGTCATCAAAACAGCGGTTTCGCTGCCGTTTTTTTGAAAATAAATCGTTTTGGGGGGGGAATCATCTCGATATTTTCCCAAAAACATCCGATTCGGGGACTGTCTGCTCAACCAAATTGCGGCTAAATTGGAACTCTCAAAAATATGTATTATCTTTGCGATGTAATTTTTTTAATATAAATAAAGATAATGTTATGACAGACAGACACAATACGGTTAAAGAGCGCAGATTTACGGGCTGTAAAAACAGCTCGGAAAACTTTTTTTGCGCTGTTTCTTTGCTCTGTTTTTGTTTTTATACTTTCACGAGAACGACAGATATTAAATTTAAATGATGATACAATTAAAAAACATGTCCCGGCGCGTCATCAAGAACGCCACGCGGGAGGGAGACAGAGAAATCTTGAAAATGAGATATTCAGGTTTCGTAACAATGTTACGTGTAATTTCCGAAGAAAATGTATTAATTGATTTGGAGGGCAGGTTATGAAAATAAAGTATATTTACGATGTGATTATAGCGACTGTTTTGTATTTTGCAGTCTCTCTGATTTTTACCCCTTCTGCTACAATAGCGTCTCGTATATTTGTGGGTCTATGTATGGCAATCGGTTTAACAATAAGCATGAATTTATATGTCAAAAAACTGCGTATTATTTTGTACAAAAACACTTATCAGGATCAAGTTGTTATTAATCAAGGCTTGACTAACCGTTATCGAGGAATAATTGCAGATGGAGGCGTTGGCTATCTGCTACATGACCGATTTGTCTTTCATCCTCATAAACTGAATTTTTCAAAGAAAGATAAGACCATTCTATTATCGGAAATTGAACAGGTTTAGCCATTTAAGGCTATGTTTCTCTTTAATACCGGATTAAGAATTACTTTAAAGTCCGGTAAAAAGGAAAAATTTGTCATCGACAGGGAAGATGCATTATACACAAAACTGCTAAATATCTGTGTATCACCTTGCAGTGCGTCATAAAGAACGCCATGAGGAAGAAAAACAAATTTTTCAACCACGGCAGTTAAAATTTGTGGATATAAAAAAATTTGTTTATCTTTGCAAATATTTTATAATAATTAATATATTAATAATTAAATTTTTAAAGATGAAAAATGTATTTTTGAAAAAGATGGCGATTACAGTAATCGCCGCAGTATTGATGAACGCAGCCGCATTCGCACAGCAAAAAGGCGATATGGCTGCCGGTGGTAATCTGCTGATTGGCACAGGAAACAATTATACCAACCTTGGTATCGGCGCAAAGTTTTACTACAATGTAACCAACCCTGTCCGTTTGTTAGGCGAGTTTGACGCTTTTTTCAAATCAAGCAACACAAGCATGTGGGATTTAAGCGTTTATGGACATTATTTGTTTCCGATAGCTGAACAAATCAGGCTTTATCCCTCGGTGGGATTAGGTTTGCTGGGTTCTACCGTAACTTATTTAGCGCCAATGGGTAGTAACGCCACCGGCACTTACTCGGACTCGTTTAGCGATTTTGCTCTCTCGCTTGGCGGCGGCGTCGATTACGACCTCACAGCCAACCTGATTCTGACCGGCGAACTCCGGTTTAAAATCAACGATGGCAGTCGTTTATACATTGTCGCAGGTTTGGCGTACAAATTTTAACCGAGAATTAATTTTCCGTTTTTTCAATGGAATAAATCCTCAAATTATGGCTTCGTCGGGTATGGAATATGCTGTGTTTTACATCAACAGGTATTTCATGCCGGATGTACCATTAATCCGTTCATATTGAACACTTAATATTTTGTTAATGAAAGTTTATTTTGTTACCGGCGAGCCTTCGGGCGATTTGCTGGCTTCAAGTCTGATGAAATCGCTGAAAAACAGATCGTCGGACGTGCAGTTTTTTGGCGTTGGAGGCGAAACAATGAAGGATCAGGGCTTAGATAGTCTTTTCAACATGTCGGAACTTTCGGTAATGGGATTTTTTGAAGTTTTACCTCGTTTACCGCTGATAATGAAACGCATAAAACAAACCGTAGCCGATATTGAACGTGTTGCTCCCGACATTATTATTACGGTGGACAGTTGGGGTTTTGTTGGCGAATTGCTGGGACGTCTCCGAAAAAAAAACATTCAAATTCCTAAAATTCACTATGTTGCGCCACAAGTCTGGGCGTGGAAAAAAGGACGGGCAAAAAAAGTCGCCAAACTGACCGACTGCCTCCTGACGCTCTTGCCCTACGAGCCGCAATATTTTGAAAAATACGGGCTTAAATGCCATTTTGTGGGGCATCCGGTTGTTGAAAACAATATGGACGATGTGGACGCCAACAAATTCAGAAAGCGACACAATATTCCGGAAGATGCTGAAATTTACACCGTTCTGCCCGGCAGTCGAATTAGCGAAGTGAAACGGCTTGTTCCCGTTTTCAAAAAAGCGCTGGACTTGATTGCGCAAAAAACGGGAGATTTTTTTATTGTCGTTCCAACGGTCGAAACCGTTGTGGATGAGATAAAAAAGGCATTTGACGACACAAATTGCCGAATTGTTGCCGGACGCAGCGAACGCTATGCCGCGTTCAAGGCAAGCAAGGCGGCGATAGCGGCTTCGGGAACGGTTTCGCTTGAACTTGTTGCCTGCGGAACACCGCATATTATTGCATACAAGTTCAATACGGTTACAAATTTTTTTGCGGACATTATTGTCAAAATAAAATATGTTAACCTTATAAATATCCTTTGCGACAGGGAAATTATCCCCGAATTTACGCTTGACGAATGTCGTGCCGACCTGATTGCGGCAAAGATAATTGAACTGAAAGACAAATCCATAGCCCGCGCCATGATGAACGACGCCGCCGAAGGTTTCCGAAAACTGTCGCCTTCGGACATGCATCCTTCGGAACGGGCGGCGGAAATTGTGTGTCAAATGATTGCCGCCAACGCAAATAATTGAATATTATTGCGATACTTGCGTTTTTGTTACTATCGACATATCGGTTTTCATTCCCATTACTTCCATGTTTCCGGAAATATTCTGTGTTATAGTCGATTCTATAGTCCAGCCTGTTTTCATGTCCACTTTGGCAGTTCCTTTTTGAGTACCGTTGAGCGAGACAGGAATTTGTATGCCATTGGTTTCTAACACAGCGTTTTCGACACTGGCAACAGTAGCATCCAAATCTATCAGGGCAACCTCGTTTTCGACGCCTTTCAAAGTCATTGTCAGATTGATTTTGAATGACATACTATTGACAGGAAGTTCCAGTTCGTGCGTCCACTTTGCGCCCACATTTACAGGGGTGGCGGGATAAAAAGCGCCCATCTGTTCAAAAACACCCTTGATACTTTCCTGTGAATACTGATTTCCAAACTGTTCTATCAATTGAGTTTTCATTTCATCGGGAACGCTTGGGTCGAAGGCGGCGGCAATTTTTTCCACCAAATTGTCCATTCCTTTGAAAGATTCTATTTTGCCTCCTTTATTCATTTGGAGTTCAAAGGATTGTTTAGTCAGCAATTTAAACAGCGGGCTAAAGTTTTGCAGCGTAATAATGTCATCTTCGGTGTTTGAATCCAGCGAAATACCCATGAGAGGCATGTTTAATTTCATTGCGTCGTATTTCAGATTCAAGAGGAAACCATCGTTCATTACTTCCTTAACATCAAACGAATATGCTATTTCCATGATCATAGCAATTTTCTGTCCTGCGATGGAAGTTTCGATGTCCGATACCATTTTTTGTTTCAAAATATCACCCTTGTTAAATTTCAGTTCGAGAGTGTATTTTTCAGATTCTTGACAACATGCAATGGTTAATGCAATAGATAATATGCCGGTAATGGCGGTAAATTTTTTCAACAAATGTCTCATAAATAGAATTTTATAAATAAATTAATACGTTTTTTATCGTGCAAATATACGCAAAATAATTAAAAGAGAAATTTTTTTATTGAACGGAATCCCATATCGACATTTTCAGGCGCGTAGTTTTCAGTGTCTGTCCGAAAAACGGATACACGCTGCCGCAGGCTGAAGCCTGCGGTCAATAAAGTGCCGTCCCTGCGGGACTTGGCGTGGGCGGGTGGAGAGCGCTGTCCTTCCGCAGGCTGAAGCCTACGGTTATTAAAGTGCCGTCCCTGTGGGACTTTTGATTGCTCTGACGTTCATTTCATAATAATATTCTATATAGTGTCTGTCCGAAAACTCGAATCCACGCAATCGCCGTCCCGTTAGGGACGGAATGTTGGTAGAAAATGCAAGCCCAACCTCGTAACCACCGTCCCGTAGGGACGGAATGTGGAATTTGTTGATTTAAAGTGCAGTTCCGTTGTTCGGACGAGGCTGTGCCTCGTCCGGTTTATCTTGGCAGGCTGCGCCTGCCAACAAAGGTGCAAATGCAGGCAC
>JAITIA010000086.1 GCA_031279695.1 Prevotellaceae bacterium
TGACCCTCGTGTTTCACGCCGTTTTCCGCCACCAGCATCCGGTTAAAGCCCAGCCCGCGAATGGCGGGTTTCGACTGTCCCGAACCAATACTCATCGCCTGCACACCCGGAATTTTTCCTAAACTCTGCATCAGGCTGCCTGCAAAATGCTGTTTTAGAAATGCTTGACCGACCAGCATCACGCTTTGCGGCAATTTCATCTGCACTGCCCGCCTGAGATTTCCGTCCACAACAACTTCTTCAAGCGAAACAATTGTGTCGGGTTTTTCCTGCTGTGCAAATACATTTGTAGCCATTAAAAGCACTATAATTGAGAATATTAACCTCATTAAAAATCATTTTGTCCGGCAAACACTAACACAAACAGCAGTACGGTTTTCATCAGACTGCTGCATTTTTGACAATATCCTGAAATATAGGATGCTACGACAACTGCGCTGTAACCATGCGGCAGCGTCTGCGGCGCAACAGGCTCTTCGATACAGGTAATCGTGTCGCAGGCAATACAGTGAAAATGAGGATGATTATCCTGATGTTTTTCTTCCGTACAGTTATGGCACAGGGCATAATAAGTTTTGCCGTCTTCGCTGATAATTTTGTGCACTTTTCCACTGTCGCAAAAGCCTTGCAGGACGCGATAAATGGTAACTCTGTCCATTTTTTCCGGTATCTGTTTCTCGATATCTTCGTGGCACAGAGCCGAGTTTGAATTTTCTAAAACACTTGTTATCAGATGTTTTGCCTTTGTATTTCTTCGTTTTTTATCCATAAATCTAAAAATTTTCGCGCCGCAAAGGTACGGAAAATTTTCAATACCGCAACAATGTTGCAATAAAAGTAGTTTTTCGACAAAAAAATCCCCTTACCTTTTGGGTTTGGGGATTTTATACTTTCTTTCAGTAAAACCGATTGTTGATTCTCATCCTAATTCTGCCAATATGCTTAAAATAAACAACATCGTATTCTGAATTGAGCGGAGTTATGGTTTACATGCCGTATAATCTTCACATAATTTTTTCAATTTATCGAGTGTTACCGATAACAAATTACCATATTCACCAGATTTAACTCTTTCAGGTATTATAATACAATCTTCCAGATATTTGCTTATATCTTTTTTCATACTTAGAGGGGAAAAATCCATTGGTTTGTCATCATCTTCGCCGGTCAATTTCAACAGCATGTACAACCTTTCCCGCTGAGCATATTGGGCTGTGATTTTTTCCAGCAGCATAATATATTTCGATCTGTAGTGTACCAGAGCGAATTGCAGAGCAAGTACATCGCGGACATCCTTATATTTTGCGGCGAAATACATGTTTTCGCCGGAGATAAATTCGCGATGTTTTGCGGGATTGAGCGTTACGGGCTTATCGGGCTGAGTTTCAGAATAAAACATATACTCGCCATCGTTTTCCGAGAATGTTACTTTTCCGTTCAATTGCGTACCGTCGTACAAAACAATGTAATCCGTTGCAGTAGTGGTGCCATCCAGCATTCCTCTCGCTTCGTATTCGGCATTGCCAATGGCGTCGCTTTTGTATTTTTTATCGGCAAGACGGAAATCGGTAACCGGATTATAGTCTAAATGTCGCGTATCAAGCATGTGCTTACTCATTCTTTCTCTTGCAATTGCGATACTTCGGGACAAATCGTTTCTGTACGAGCGGTCTTCTTTTACCTCGTCCAAACGTCTGATATAATATTCCGCTTTCTCCATGTCGTCGAGACAATAATACAGGGACGCCAAATTGTAATTAACCGAAAAGAACAGCACATCCTCTTTTTTGTCAGTAGGTTTGTATTTATCCTTTAATTCTTCTAAATAAGCAATTTGCGTGGCAAGTTCTTCTTTGGCTCTTTCCGTCGGCTCGTTAGCGGTAATGTTGCTCATTGTTTTTATAATTGTTTGAACCTGAGCATTAAACTTGTCGGCAATATCGACTTTTTTCAATGTGAAGAAAAATTGATATTCTTTCGTTCTGAAAAAATCGAAACGGTTTCTCATCGCCTCATTGATGAAGGAGATAAACTCATTGACATTGTTTGCCAGAACGTCGTTTATCAGTTTATTTTGAGATCGTTCCCAATAGTCTAACAGTTCGGTTTCCGATCGAAAAGTCTTTGTAGAAAACAACACATTTGGTTCTCCGGATTTGGTTCCCCTCTCCGAACTCAACACAACAAAGCCATTTTTGGTGTTTGATGCGCTCACAGTCATTGGATAAGAGGCTACATAGTCGTAATGGTAAATTTTGTATTCTTCTTTTTTACCATTTACTTCTCTGGTTTGTTTTGTTACCACTATCTTTCTGTCCCTGAATGTTAATGGTCCAAAACGATAGCGTATTTCCATATCACCTTTTTCGACCTCCTTAAAAGACTCGAAAGTCAGTGATTTTTTCCTTATCTCTTCGAGAGAAAAGGGATTGCGTTCTCCATCGAAAATTATTGAATACGAGTATGTTTTAATTTCGTCGTAAATCAATCTTTCGGGAAGATGATACAAGTTGCAGGAGATTCTCTCCGAACTGTTTTTTTGAGCCGACGCCCATAAGCATGCACACAGGCATACTGTTAATGTAATTATTCCTTTCATGACTTTAATCTGTTCCGGAATTTCTAAATAATTTAAGTTGTTATATTTATTGACTTTTGGCAAAGCCGAAATTCCATTAAAACCCCACCAAAAATCGCCGCAAAATTACATAAAAATTTTAAAATTCCAAGCGTGTAGGATAAAAATCAAGCCCACAGCCTCGCCTCAAGTCCTGCTCAAAGTACAAAAATCAGAATTTTTTTGTAATTTTGAAGGGTT
>JAITIA010000197.1 GCA_031279695.1 Prevotellaceae bacterium
TCCCACAAAGGGCACAAAGTTCTTTTTTATATTTTTTTCTCCCACAAAGGGCACAAAGTTCTTTTTTATATTTTTTTCTCCCACAAAGGGCACAAAGTTCTTTTTTATATTTTTTTCTCCCACAAAGGGCACAAAGTTCACAAAGTTCTTATTCATATTTCTTTTAATTTAATTCATAATTTTTAATTCTCTGTGTTTCTCTGTGGCTCTCCGTGTAATTTTTATCACACAGAGTTTCACAGAGTTTCACAGAGAAACACAGAGTTCTTTTATTTCGTAAATCTAAAATCATAAATCAACAATCAAGAATTTAGCCAGTTGAATAGGATTCGGCTGCCGGCTGGCGTCAGCACCGATTCGGGATGAAACTGAACGCCGCGCACGTCGTATGTGCGATGCGCTAATGCCATGATATTGCGTTCGGCATCGACTGCGGTGATTTTCAAATCGGCGGGGAAATTGTTGCAACTGACTATCCACGAATGGTATCTGCCGGCGCGGAATCTATTGCCCAGACCGGTGAAAAGCAAATCGTCGTCGATAACTTCAATTTCGGTATCGACGCCGTGATATACTTCGTTGAGATTGGTGAGTTTAGCTCCAAATACTTCGCCAATAGCCTGTTCGCCCAAACAGACGCCAAAAATGCTTTTGCTTGGCGCATATTCTCTGATAAGTTCTTCAAGGATACCACTTTCCGAAGGTATTCCCGGACCGGGCGAGAGCACTATTTTGTCGTAGCCGGCAACATCTTCGAGGGCAATACAGTCGTTGCGAAAAACATGTATGTCGTTGTAGCCGAGCCTCCGGATTTCGTGTACCAGATTGTATGTAAACGAGTCGTAATTGTCGAGCATCAATATTTTCATTTCAATTTATTTTATTTTATGATTTTTTTAATTTCGTTGGCTTCCGTCATAAGTTGTTCTAATTGTGACGAATTGCGCGATTTCAGACTTTGGCGGAATTTTTCCAACTGTTCGATATATGCATCAAGAGCAAGGAGAATGCTGTCGGCATTTTGGATAAATATTGGGTTCCATGTTTGGGGCGAACTTTTGGCGAGACGCACCGTTGAACTGAATCCGCTGCCGGCCATGGTAAAAATGCTTTTTTCGTCTTTTTCGATATTGAGCACCGTTGTTCCGAGAGCGAAGGAACTGATGTGCGAAATGTGTGAAACAAAGGCAATATGCCGGTCGTGCATTTCCGACGGCATGAAGGAAACGTCCATTCCCAGCGCCTCGTACATGCCTGTGAGCGTTGCGAGTGCATACGGAGAACTGGCTTCGGGGTCGCAGACGATCATTTTTTTTCCTTGGAAGAGATTTTCGACGGCGGCTTTCGGTCCCGAGAACTCCGTTCCGGCAATCGGATGCGAGGCAACATACTGACCGCGACGTCGATGATTGCGGCACAGGGAACAGATTTCGCTTTTTGTTGAGCCCATATCGGCAATCACTGTGCGGTCGTTTTCAACGGTATCGAGCAGATGCAGCAGCGTTTGCCCCGCCGCATCGACGGGGATGGCAAGAATTATGAGGTCGGATTTGCGGACGGCGTCGTCGAGCGGCAAAATTTCGTCAACCAGCCCCAGCCATATTGCGTCGCTGCGGTGCGTTGCGCTGCTGTCCACCCCCACAAAGCGCGTGCCGAAGCCGTTTTTGCGCAGCGCCATTGCCAGCGAGCCGCCTATCAGTCCTATTCCTATGATGGTGATTGTCATAATAATTATCGATTTTTTATTTGCATGATTTGTATGCCGGACAACAGTCTTTTTTGTATGATTTTCGACCCAGCCGCCACGAGAGATATATTTCGTGGGTTCCGATTTTCGACAGCGACGAGAGTTCGGTTATCCCGTAGTTAAACGAATATCCCAGAGCTAATTGCGGAAAGATATAAACTCCGCCGAGCAGCGATACCTGATCTTTATACTGAAACATTCCGCCGAGCCAGAATTTGTCGTTGTTTGTTTCCTCGTTTTTCTTCAAATTCGACGAGCCGTCGGACGAACGGTGAAAATACGCAATCAGCCCGCCCTCAACGCGATAAATATTTTTGCGCAGCGTTCCCGACAGCACCGGTTCGAGACTGACTGTTCCCGTATTCGACAGTTCGAAGCGCGACGAAATATATCCCCAGAGATTTATATCATACGAGGGATGAAGCGAATTAACCGACTGAGACGAAAGTAGATGGCGTGCCGCAATACCGGCTTTGAACGGTCCTTTAAATTCCAGCCCGAAGTCAAAATCGGGGCTATAGTCGTTTCTGTGCGAATAACTTAATGCCGGGTCGGAAGGGTCGGCGCTCATCGAAGGGTCGAGCCTTTTGTTGCGATTTATCAGATAGCCCGACAAGCCGACGGAGAGCGAAGAATGCTCAAATCCAATATAATAGGCGTAGTTGAATTTTGCCGACCACGAGCTGATATAGCCAATTTTATCGGTCAAAACAACCAGACCCGCAGCCGAGTTAATTTTGTCGAAATAGCCATCAACGGTAACGGCATTGGTTATCGGAGCGCCCTCAGTGTTGAGCCACTGCGCCCGACTGTGGACGCATACGCCTACCGAAGAAAAGGTGTTACCCGTAGCCGCAGGGTTGTAAACGGCTTCGTTGAACCATCTTTGCGAAAGATCAAAGTCGCTTTGTGCAACCATTCCGGTACAGATAAATATCTGTATTGCAACTATAAAATATCTGAATTTCATCGACATTTCCATATTAAATAAAGTGCAAATATAAGTGAAATATTTTAAACTGCATAAAAATGGGTTGAAAAGGCGAAAAAGATTGAGGCGATAGCCTCCCGAATCAGATATTTTGGAGTAGTATTTTTACTGACAAAATGTCAGTTTTTTGAATTTGGTATCAATTTTGATAGGATTTTGATGACAAAATAAAAAAAGAAGTTTATGAATTTGAATAATTTTACAATAAAATCGCAGGAGGCAATTCAAAATGCCGTTGAAATTGCACAGTCGCATAATCATCAGGCAGTTGATACCGGTCATTTGTTGCGATATTTTTTGAACGACAGCGAAGGCGTTGTCTTTTATCTGATAAAAAAACTTGGCGTATCGCCTAAAATTCTGAGTGATACACTCAATCCAATCATCGAGCGCTATCCGCGCATTACGGG
Source organism: Prevotellaceae bacterium (assembly GCA_031279695.1). Taxonomy (GTDB): domain Bacteria; phylum Bacteroidota; class Bacteroidia; order Bacteroidales; family UBA932; genus JAIRLF01. Next base: position 3,149 of record JAITIA010000197.1, read on the forward strand.
CGGAGCGCCCTATCTGTCGAACGAAATGAACAGGGTTTTGCAAAAATCGCAGGACTATGCAAAACAGGCTGGCGATCAGTTTACTTCGCCCGAAAGTCTGTTTCTTGCCCTGACCGTTGCGGGCGACAGTGTGGCGCGGATGCTGACCGACAAGGGCGTGAGCGAAAAAACTGTCGATGAAGCAATTAAATCGCTGCGCAAAGGAAATACCGTTAATTCGCAAACTTCGGACGAGACTTTCGACAGCCTCAACCGTTATGCCGTCAATCTCAACGATATGGCGCGGAAAGGCAAACTCGACCCCGTTATTGGTCGCGATGACGAAATCCGGCGGGTGCTGCAAATCCTTTCGCGACGAACAAAAAACAACCCCATACTTGTTGGCGAACCCGGCGTTGGAAAAACCGCAATTGCCGAAGGAATAGCGCATCGCATAGTTACAGGCGACGTACCCGAAAATCTCAAATCGAAACAGATTTTTTCGCTCGACATGGGCGCTCTGATTGCCGGAGCAAAATATAAAGGTGAATTTGAGGAGCGACTGAAAGGCGTGGTCAAAGAAGTAATCGAATCGAACGGCGACGTCATTCTCTTTATCGATGAAATACATACGCTGGTTGGCGCGGGAAAAAGCGATGGTGCCATGGATGCGGCAAATATTCTCAAACCTGCCCTCGCACGCGGTGAACTCAGAGCGGTGGGCGCCACAACTTTGGACGAATATCAGAAGTATTTTGAGAAGGACAAGGCTCTGGAACGACGTTTTCAGCCGGTGCAGGTCGATGAACCTTCTGTAACCGACGCCGTTTCGATACTGCGCGGGCTGAAAGAACGCTACGAAACTCATCATCAGGTACGTATCAGGGACGAGGCGATAATTGCCGCCGTTGAACTGTCGGACAGATACATTACCTCGCGTTTTTTGCCCGACAAAGCCATTGACCTGATTGATGAATCGGCGGCAAAACTGAGACTCGAAATAAATTCCGTCCCCGAAGAAATTGACGAACTCGACCGCAAAGTGCGTCAGCTGGAAATCGAACGGGAAGCAATTCGACGCGAAGGCGACGAAGCAAAAATGGATTTGCTGAACAAAGAAATCGACGAACTGAGCGGTAAACGCAACACAATGAGAGCAAAATGGCAAACAGAACGCAATATTGCCAACAAAATTCAGGAAAACAAACATCTTATCGAAGACCTGAAATTCAGCGCCGAAGAAGCCGAACGCAGAGGCGATTACGGTCTTGTTGCCGAAATCCGTTACGGAAAAATTATCGAAGCCCAAAAACAGATAGAAATACTGTTGCAGGAAAAAAATGAAGTACAGAGCAATGCATCGCTTGTGCGCGAGGAAGTTACGGCTGAAGATATTGCCGAAACCGTATCGCGCTGGACGGGAATACCGGTGAGCCGGATGTTGCAGTCGGAACGCGAAAAACTGCTAAATCTCGAAACAGAACTCCACAACCGTGTTGTTGGTCAAAACGAAGCAATACAGGCAATTGCCGACGCCGTCCGCCGCAGCCGCGCAGGATTACAGGACAGCAAAAAACCAATCGGCTCGTTCCTCTTTCTCGGAACTACCGGCGTGGGAAAAACCGAACTCGCTAAAGCGCTGGCTGAATTTCTGTTCAATGACGAAAATATGATGACGCGCCTCGATATGTCGGAATATCAGGAGCGACATTCCGTCTCGCGGCTTGTGGGCGCTCCTCCCGGATACGTGGGTTACGACGAAGGTGGGCAACTGACTGAGGCTGTGCGCCGAAAACCCTATTCGGTTGTGCTGCTCGACGAAATAGAAAAGGCGCATCCCGACGTTTTCAACACCCTGCTGCAAGTGCTCGACGACGGACGTCTGACCGACAATAAGGGGCGGGTGGTGAATTTTAAAAATACCATTATTATAATGACTTCCAACGTCGGTTCGGGAATTATTCAGGACAGTTTTTCGCACATAACAGACAGTAATCGCGATAAAATTGTGGAAAAAACACGAGACGAAGTTCTGGAAGCGCTGAAGGAAACCGTCCGTCCGGAATTTCTAAACCGTATTGACGAGGTGATAATGTTTGCGCCTCTCACCAAAAACGATATACGGAAAATCGTTACCCTTCAAATTCAAAAGGTTCAGAAAACTCTGGCAGAGAACAATATCGCGGTCGAAGTGGGCGAATTTGCCATCGAATATCTTGCCTCGCAGGGATACGACCCCGTTTACGGCGCAAGACCATTGAAACGGGTGATACAGAAAGAATTGCTCAACGAACTGTCGAAACAGATAATTGCCGGAAAACTCAATGCCGGCGCAACTGTGCGCGTGGACTCGTTTGGCGATAAACTCATATTCCACAATTAACTGATATAACGTGTTTTTCATGTTAATATATTGGGAAACTCCCCTTGTTCAATCTCGATACGGAATGCTTCCGCATCGAGATTTTTTTTGCCTGTCAACCCGATTTCAGGACTTTCGGAAAATCGTAAAAATGCTGAAAAATTATGCCGATATTCAATTTTTTATCCTTTAATTTTATTGATATTTACAATTTTTTATCCGTATAATCGATTAATACTGACAGTAATAGAAATTTTAACAATATTTAACGTTGCAGATTTAACAAATATGTATATCTTTGCCGCCGGTTTGACAACAAGATATGGGAAATATATAGCATTAAATTGTTATATATGGAAGGTTATATATCAGGAGAAGAATTAAAGTACGCCCTTCGGATTTGAAGGGTTATTGTGTGGTTTGTATTTGCGCAGCATTGCGATGAATGTTATTCGGTTTCAACAGGATGCCGTTTTTTCGCAAAATGCTTTTGAATATAAAAAACACAGGAAAATATCCATGCTTGCGCAGGGGTGACGTGCCTCATCAATTCTCAAAGGTAATGTAACTCAATTTCATGTCGCCCCTGCGGAATCGTGGATTTTTTAATGATTAATGGACCCAATCTTTTTTCTTTTTAATTCCATTTGGAGTTGTCTGAAATTTTGTTTACTTTTGCGCTCAATTTTGTTAATATTTTAGAAAATAAAATGATGATAAATATACTGAAATACAAAGAAATTAAGCCAAAAATGTTTGTTGCCGACGTCGGGCAAAACACTATAAGATGCAACAATATTCTGCATTATTGGCTCGGTAAATTCATCTATCAGTCGAAAAAATAATTAAAATTATATATTATGCATAAAACTACAGTAATTGAAAACATTCACTCACGCAAAAGCGTCAGAAAATATACGGAAGAAAAGGTTTCGGACGAGGATTTGCTGATTTTGGTCAAAGCGGGAATGGCGGCGCCAACGGGTAAAAACCGTCAGCCTTGGCATTTTATCACCGTCGTGAGCCGCGAAACGCTTGATATTATGGCGGAAGAGTTGCCCTATGCCAAAATGTTGCACAACGTTTCGGCAGCAATAGTTGTGTGTGGCGACGTCGAACGTTCGCCCTATTGGTTTCTCGATTGTTCCGTTGCGTCGCAAAATATTCTGCTGGCGGCAGAAGCCTCCGGCTTTGGCGCAGTGTGGACGGCCGCCTATCCTTATGAGGACAGAATGGGCGTGGTGCGGAAATGCCTCAATTTGCCCGATAACATCATGCCTCTGAACGTAATCCCCGTAGGTTATCCTGCCGGCGCAGAAAAACCGAAAGACAAATGGGACGAAACAAAACTCCACAAAGACAAATGGTGAATGCGGCAAAACTTGGTCGTCTAAAAAAATGATTTTCAATAAAATTATAAGGAAATGATAAACGAAGCCTTAATGGAAACAATGGCTGTTCATGCCGTTGGAAACCGAATGAACGACGAAAAACTTGTGCTGTCGAAATCGCCTATAAATATCGACGACGAGATGCTCGCTCTCTTGTCGTCATATTTCATATCGCCATTCAAATCAGGGCAGTACTATAATCTGCAACATCAGTCGGGCTTTGAATACAACGAGGTGTTCAAGGCGGCGGCGGCGGTGTTCGACAATTGCGAAAATCTGCACGAAGTATCGGTGCAACTTGCCGAACGATTGTACGATATAACCGATTCGGTGAAAATTCGCGGCGGAGAGTTTTATGCCGTCTATTTCAGCGAATGCTTTATCGACGGCGAAGAGGTGGATGCAATAGGGCTGTTCAAATCGGAAAACAGAGAAACATTTCTGAAAGTTTATCCCGCTTCCGGCAACTTTATCCTTGAAAAAGAAGAAGGTATCAGCCTGCATAAAATCGACAAGGGTTGCATGATTTTCAATACCGACCGCGAGCGCGGCTTTCTGGTGGCAATTGCCGACGGTATCAAAAGCAGCGATGAAAAATATTGGAACGAAGATTTTCTCAACCTCAAACCCTTTGAAAACGAATATGCAAAAACACAGCAGATGATGCGGACTTGCAGGGATTTTGTGGAAGAAAAATTGCCGGAAGATTTTAAAATCGACAAAGCCGACCGGATAGATTTGCTCAACAAGTCGATGGATTATTTCAAATCGCATGAAGTGTTCGACAAGCCGGAGTTTGAACGTGAAGTGTTTCAGCAGCCCGAAATTATCGACTCTTTCCGCGAATATAACGAAACCGCCGATATCCCAATGGATTTGACCTTTGAAATTGAACCGCAGGCTGTGAAAAAACAGGCAAAGATATTCAAAAGCATACTCAAACTCGATAAAAATTTTCACATATATATACATGGCGACCGGTCGATGATTGAGCGCGGCGAAGAAAACGGGAAAAAATTCTATAAAATATTTTTCGACAGTGAAACATAAATCCGCTTTTTGCATCCCAAAAAAGAATTGAAATTTTGAAAACGCTCTACAGGCATATATTAGTTTCGTATCTGGGTCCCATGTTTATAGCAATTTTCATTGTGGACTTTATCTTTCTCGTACAGTTTGTGTGGTTGCAAATCGACGAATTGGTGGGCAAAGGTTTACCCTTCGATAAGATACTGGAACTCATGTGGTGGGTTGCCGTTTGGAACATCTCCATGGGGCTGCCGCTGGCAACGCTTTTTGCCTCGCTCATGGCTATGGGCAACCTTGGCGAAAGCAACGAACTGCTGGCAATGAAAGCCTCCGGAATATCGCTGCGCCGCATTTTGTATCCGCTCTACTGCCTGATTGCCTTTGTGGGCGTATGCTCATTCTTCCTGTCGAGCGACGTTGTACCTCACGCATTTCTGCGGATGCGGACAATGTTTCAGGAAATCAAAAAAACCAACCCCGAACTCAGTATCCCCGAAGATGTGTTTTACAACGGAATAGAAAAAATCAGCATCAGGGTCGCCCGCAAGGACGCCCTCAGCGGAGCGCTGGTTGGCGTGATGATATACAACCACAAAGAGGGCGAAGGAAATGTTTCCGTAACAATTGCCGACACAGCCTACATCAAACAGTCGCAGGACTCGCGCTACATACTCTTTCGGCTCATCAACGGAACAACCTACTCCGAAACACTGAAAAACAACCGTATGGATATGAAAAATCATCCCTTCGACCGACGGTTTTTTACCGAACAGAATATGTCTATCGACTTGGGCGAAACCGAAAACCATTCGTTTGAAGCAATGTTTAAGGATAACGCCCTTGCCAAAAGCACCGCCACTCTGAACCGCGACGCCGATTCGGTACGGGCGAAGCGTCAAACCATTGTCGATAAATTTGAAAAGGAACAGATAGAATCCTCATCCTCATTCAAATACTCGCTGAAAAAAGATACGCTCGACAAACGCCGCAAGGAACTACCCTTTGGCGTCGATACCACTTATGCCACATCGACCGCCACCCAGAAAATGCTCTGGCTCGACCAGATGAGCGCCAACGTTACACGAATATCGGGCTATTGGGACAACGAACTGCGCGAAATTCAGTGGGAAACAAAAAAACTGAAAATCATGGAATACGAGCGCAACAAAAAATATACGCTCGCTTTTGCCTGCATTATCTTTTTCCTGATAGGCTCGTCGCTGGGCGCAATAATCCGCAAGGGCGGACTGGGGTTGCCCGCCGTTATTTCTATCTTATTCTTTGTTATCTACTGGGTTATCGACACAATTTGCGGCAAAATGGTGAAGAACGACGACTGGTCGCCAATCTTTGGCTCATGGTTCCCGTCGATGATACTTGCGCCTCTGGGAGTATTCTTCTCCTACAAAGCCAGTACCGACTCGCAACTGTTTAATATCGACGCTTATGTGCGCCTGTTTAATCTCGTTTTCGGACGAATGCGCAAACTGATACGTCCCGTCGATATCGACACAATCAGCCCGATGCCCGACAACGAAGTACAAATAATGCTGACCGACAACCAAAAACTTGTACTGTTTGAAACCCTCATATCCAACTATTTTGAAACATACCGGCGCGGAAAACTGCTGCGCTCCAACAAATCAACCCAAACAGCCATCGCCATGCTGACCGAAATAAAAACGCTGTACGATTATCTGCTGAGCTTCTATATCGCTGTGAATGACGAAATAATTCATTCAACCATCAAGCGTTTTCCCGATTTCAACCCCTCGGAAATGCAACCGCCGCAGTTTCTTGTCAGCCAAAATATCCTGCTGAAAATACCATGTTCGCTTATCTTGTTTTTCATGCGAATACGACAGTCAATCAAACTTGACTATATCCTGAAAGACATGCTCAATCTTAATTCGGACATAAATAAATATCTATATGACAGACATAAAACTTAATACCATAGAAGAGGCTGTTGAAGACCTCCGACAGGGAAAAATTGTGATCGTTGTTGATGACGAAAATCGCGAAAACGAAGGCGACTTTATTGTTGCCGCCGAAAAAGTTACCCCCGATACAGTCAATTTTATGCTTACCCACGGACGGGGACTGCTTTGCGCTCCGCTGCCCGAAGACCGTTGCCGCGAACTCGGTCTCGATATGATGGTCAACGAAAATACCACCCTCCACCAAACGCCATTTACCATTGCCGTCGATTTGCTGGGACATGGCTGTACAACAGGAATTTCGGTGAACGACCGCGCCCGAACAATACAGGCGCTCGTTGATCCCGATACCAAACCCGAAGACCTCGGTCGCCCCGGACATATTCTGCCTCTGCGAGCGCGCGACAAAGGCGTGCTGCGTCGAGCAGGACACACCGAAGCCGTTGTCGATCTCACACGTATGGCAGGGCTGACCCCCGGCGGCGCTCTGATAGAAATACTTAACGACGATGGCACCATGGCTCGCCTGCCCCAACTGCTCGAACTGTCGAAACGGTTCGATATAAAAATAATAGCAATCAAAGACTTGATTGCCTTCCGCCTGAAAACCGAAAGCATAGTCGAACGCGGCGCAACGGTGAAGATGCCCACTCAATATGGCGATTTTGAACTTATTGCCTTTAAACAGACCAACGGCGGGCTCGAACATCTGGCGCTCACCAAAGGCAATTGGGAAAACGACGAAGCCATTCTCGTCCGCGTTCATTCATCGTGCATGACGGGCGATATCTTCGGCTCGTGCCGATGCGACTGTGGTCCCCAACTGCACGAGGCTATGCGAATGATCGACCGTGCCGGTAAAGGAGTGATTGTTTATCTCAGTCAGGAAGGTCGCGGTATCGGGCTGTTTAACAAAATCCACGCCTACAAATTGCAGGAGCAGGGCGTCGATACCGCCGACGCCAATCTTGCACTCGGATTTCAGGTGGACGAACGCGATTATGGCGTGGGCGCAAGCATTCTTCGCGAAATAGGCGTGTCGAAAATGCAACTGATAACAAATAACCCGCTCAAACGACGCGGTTTGGAAGGCTACGGTTTGACGGTTGTGGAAAATATCCCGCTGATTACTCCCGTAAATAAACACAACAAATTTTATCTCGAAACAAAATCTAAAAAAATGGGACACGAATTAGTAATTAGTGATTAGTGATTAGTGATTAGTGCCTGCGGCGGATGGTCTGAACTGTGATTTTAAGGTGATTTAAATGATTTTTGTAAACCTCCCCCTGCCCCCTCCAAAAGAGGGGAATGTTTGCGGCGATGTAGAGACGCACGGCGTGCGTCTCCGCGAAGATTGTTTGCGGCGGCGTTGTGCGTCGCAATGTAGAGACGGGGCGCGCCCCGTCTCTACGGTGTTTGCCGGTCAAGAGATTGCCACGTAGCCCAAGTCCCGCAGGGACTGCACATTAAATCAACAAATTCCACATTCCGTCCCTACGGGACGGCGGTTGCGTGTATCCGAGTTTTCGGACAGACACTATTTAATAATCAACGTTTGAGCAAGGAGGTAATGAGGTTTTGTGCGGGGGATATTCCATGCGGCTACTGAGGTAGTTTTGTCTGGAAAATAAGGTGGAAATGAGGTTTTGGAAACCACAATCACTTTCCGCCGCAAACAAATCACAAAAATCAATCAAATCACCCTAAAATCACAGTTCAGACAATCCCGCCAATCTTGAAAATCTTATGAAAATCGTGGTTCAAGACAAAAAAACTTTATCAAAAAACCCCCTTGTGTTTCAGCGAAATGAAAAAAATATTTTGTCGGATTAAATATTTGTTCTACTTTTGCGCCCTGAAAACAAAATATGATGAAGTGATGTACACTCAAGGTGTATATCGATGGAAGCTAACAGGAGAAAGACAAGGGTTGATTTTTGAATGTTTTGATATGATTTGTAAATTAACTTAGTGTTTTTGATATGATTGATTATTGTCTTTATCGCGAATTTGTCGCCTGCCTGACGCAGAAACTGTTCTGTGGCATGGCGCCTTATTTGCTCATATCAAGAGAGAGAGAGAGAGAGAGAGAGAGAGAGAGAGAGAGAGAGTAGATCAGCGAGTTACGCATGTTTTGCGAAAGGCTCTGACGCCATATATCAAACAACCGCAATATCGGACAAATGTCTGGTATTGCGGTTGTTTGTTTTATTGAAGCAAACGAAACAAATTTTAAGTTCAAATATGTATCACCCTAATAAATATTTTTAATTATGGCTTTATTTTATAAAAAAATTCAACGTATTAACCCTTTGAACAGGGCAATTGTAAAATGGTATCCGGTGCTGAAAAGCATAGGAGTATTGAAAACAAAAGAGCTGGCAAAATTGATGTCGGACGAGACCACAATGAACCCCAAAGAAGCGGAAATGGCTATCTACGAGTTAGTCAAAATCTTTAAACGCGAGCTTAAAGAAGGTAAAACAATCAGTATCGACGATTTTGGAACGTTTATACTCACGGCGTCAACCTCCGGCGCAGATACCGAAGAGGCAGTAAGCGCGGGTAATATTTCGGGGCTGAACATTCGTTTTCGTCCCAATGCCGACTTTAAAACCGAAATTTCCAAGGCAGAAGTAAGAGAGTGGAAATAAATGGTTTACAACAGACGGGCATCTCGTTGTCGGGAGACGGGCATCTCCCCTGCGAGGAGACGGGCATCTCGCTGCGAGGAGACGGGCATCTCCCGACGACGAGACGGGCATCTCAGTGGTCAGTGGTCAGTGCCTGCGGCGGAAACATTCGTCGGCGTAGGGGCAGGGGGAGGTTTACAAATAATCAGCAAAATCATCTGAAAATCACAGTTCAGACAAACGGAGAATGGCCGAAAATCCGGAACAGAGTAGGCAGATTATTTAAATGTAAATGTAAGTTATTATGAAACTGATAAAAATTGGGCGCAGCAGCGCCAACGACATTGTGATAAGCGATGCAACCGTATCGTCGCAACATGCTCTTATCACCATTTTGGACAGTAAGGAGGTGCGGATCAAAGATTTGAACTCCACTAACGGAACGTATGTAAACGGCAAACGCATTACGGCGGAAACAACTATCGTGGCAAGCGACGTGATAAAAGTCGGCAACAGTACTGTGGACTGGCTGAAATATCTCAACGAAAGGAAAAA
>JAITIA010000234.1 GCA_031279695.1 Prevotellaceae bacterium
CGCACGTCTTCCCAATGGCAATTTTCAGGAATTTGAAAGCGGTGGTTTTCGGCAAACGAAGCGTAGTCGAGGTCGCCATCGCTTTCGTTGAGGGCGAGTTGAAATTCTTCGTCGTACAAGTCGCTTACGCGCTTAAAAAACAGCAGCGGAAAAATGTATTGTTTAAAGTCAGCAGCGTCAATCAATCCGCGCAGAATGTTGGCTGCTCCCCATAAGTAATCTTCTAATTGTTTCTGAGTCATTGGTCTATTTATTTATTTTATTGCCATATTTAACGCTTTGTGAAAACTATAAGATTGTTAAACTTCCGCGCAAAATTTTCGACATCTGCGCTTTGCCTGCAAACTCTTGTGTAAATTCCACTTTCATTTTTTTAATTATTTTTATGTTAATCAAAAAATTATATGCAATTCAACACATATTTTCACGATGCAAAAGTACATAAAAATTGATAAAATACAAGCGTGCAGGTTCAAAAAGTTTGAGACGCTACTTTTTAGTGAATAATTGAATAATGTTTGCGGCGGTTGTCTGAACCATGATTTTCTTGATTTTCTTGATTGGCATGATTTGTTTGCGGCGGTTGTCTGAACCATGATTTTCTTGATTTTCTTGATTGGCATGATTTGTTTGCGGCGCAAATTGTCTGAACTGTGATTTTAGGATGATTTGATTGATTTTTGTGAATGTCTGCGGGGGGGTGATGATTGCGTCGTATTGTTTGCTACGATGTAGAGACGCACGGCGTGCGTCTCCGCGAAGGATATGACGGCGCCAGCGTGGTTGTGTTTTTCGCTGTCGCGCCGGGGCGCGCCCCGTCTCTACGGTGATTGCCGGACGCAAGTCAAACATACCTCATTTCCACCTAATTAAAAAAACAGAACAACCTCAGTAGTGCCCGTCCGAAAACTCGGATACACGTAACCACCGTCCCGTCAGGGACGGTGGTTACGTGGTTGGGCTTGCGTTTTCTACCAACATTCCGTCCCTGCGGGACGGCGGTTGCGTGTATCCGAGTTTTCGGACGGACACTAGATATTTTTCAATAGCACCTCAAAAAAAGATTTAGCCTTAAAATCACAGTTCAGACAGCCGCCGCCGCAAACAATCCTGTCAATCTTGTAAATCTTAATAAAATCACGGTTCAGACAATCACATCAATCACCCAAATCACCTTAAAATCACAGTTCAGACAGCCGCCGCAGGCATTAATCACTAATCACCGACCACTAATCACTGAATTTAACAGTTCTCTGCCAAACGCGGCTGAAATTAACGTTACTTAACGTTCTTTGAATGTTTATAAATTGGGCTAAAATGGGGTTATAACATTTTTTAACAATTTGTAATTGCTTGATTATTTGGAAAATCAAAAAATAAATGAAAAAAAATGCCAAAAAAATTTGGAAATCGGATTTTTTTGATATTATCTTTGCCACCGAGAAAATTAAAAAATAGGGACAAGAAATGAAATATAACATTGGTCAATGGGCGTATTATGCCTTTATGACAACAACTCAGACTTGTAGAGTATTGCTCGCCTGTATCGTTTTTACAGGAATTGCTGCCACAGCGCAGGCGCAAATGACTTTTGATGCGGTGAACGACACCGTCAAAACCGGACCTTTGGAAAGGGTCAAAGTGGATGTTCTGCTGAACGACCATATTATTTGCGACAATTACTCGTGGGAAATTCTTACCGCGTTGAACGCCAATACTCAGGGCGTGGCAACAAAGGACGGCGACAATATCGTTTTTACGCCGGGTCAAAATTGCCGCAACACTACCGTGCGCATCGAATACCGCGTCAAATGCGGCGCTCTTGAGCGGACGGCGCAACTGGCAGTGATTGTATCGAACTACAATTTGCCGGTCAATATTATTGACTCTTATACCCGTTGCGCTTTCGACATGCCCACAAATGTTCAGTTCAAATCGACGTTGAAGTATATTGCCGACTCGAACAGCTCCGATATGTGGCCCCTCGACGGTTTTTCGATGCCCGTGGTGGGCGACCTGAACGGCGACGGCAAACCCGAAATTGTGGCGCTTGGGCTGCACAATGCCTCCGCCGGCGGCAGTCTTGAAGCACACGGTCGATTTATTCTGATATTCGACGGTCAAACCGGCAACCGGATACTGAAATTCGACGCCGGCGCCTCGTTTAAGTTGCGCTGGGAACCGCGCCACAATTCGCCCGGACATCTTGCCATTGCCGACATGACCAGAAACGGTAAAGCCGAAATTGTGCTTACCACCAGCGTCGGCGACGTTATAACGTATAAAGTAGTGTGCGACGCAAGCAACAACATTACCAATCTTCAGGAAATCTGGAAAAAGAAGTTCAAAAACAGTACCGATATAACTATGTGGGGCTCGCCAACCCCTTATATCTCCGATATTAATTCCGACGGTTACCCCGAAGTGATTGTTTACAACAAAATATTTGATGGAATAAAGGGAGATCTTGTTACCGAGCTGGAAACTCTTAGCCAGTTTGATTTTGAAACTACTGCCGCCAATAACAACAAACATTTCACCAACGGCGACGCCTTCGTCGGACGCCGTCCGGGAGCACATGCAAGCGAGGATTCGCCGGCATGTATGGCTATTGCCGATATCGACGGCGACGGTATTCTCGACCTCATTGCTGGAAGCAAGGTTTATAAAATGAAATCACAGTACAATTCCTCTCTTCAACATGATGCACCCGTTCTCGACCGTATCATAACCGGTCCGCGGTCGGTTGAAGCCCTGCGCGGATACGACCAGAATTCATATTATACTTGTATGCTTAACGACGGTTTTACCTCTGTGGCTGATATCGATATGGACGGCAAGCTTGATGTGATTGTGTTTGCTCCGGCAGAAGCGGGCTTGAATTCGGAAACGCGGTTTATAATATATGTCTGGGACCCGATGCTGCCCACACAAACAGAACGTGAAAAGCCCAAAGCTGCTACTTTTATTTATACCAGAGGCACCGACGGGATTTTTTCCTATCCTTTTATTGGCGATATCAATGGTCGTTTCGACAGTGGCGACGGCAAAAAGAAACTTCCCGAAATATGTTTAACCACAGGCGCTCTGTGGTCGAAAGGCGGTTATTCGGCTACGGCAACCGGCACCTGGGCTGGCTCGAAAATCGTAAAACATCCGCTTGCTACTTTCAGCGACAATCTGTATGACGCCAGCGGAACTTTCAACAAAGATCCTAACAGCAACCGCGACGGACATGTGCTTGCTTTTACATATCATGCCGAACCGGGTAAAACCTACAACAGGGACAATATTCACGAGAAACTCAAACTGTCGTGGGTGATGGAACACAACGACAAATCGGATTGTACCGGTCTTACCATGTTCGATTTCGACAACAACGGCACCATGGAACTTGTTTATCGCGACGAAATGACGCTACGGATTATTTCTCCTGCGGGAAAAGCAGGTAAGGATCTGATAAAACTCAATGAAACCGACCCTGCAATAATTAGGCTTAATCAGACCGGAGTACGCTCATATACAGGATACGAAGCGCCGGTAATTGCCGACGTCAATATGGACGGCAGCGCCGATATCATTACAACTTCTTATGATCAATCGCCTTCGACAAGTACTTCAAAATTGAACGACTCGCGCGGATATGTCTATGTGTTTGAACATGCCGACGGCGCCGACAAATGGGCGCCCTGTCCGCCGGTATGGAATCAGGCTATCTATTTCCCGCTGCAAATAAACGAAGACCTGACCGTTCCACGTTTTCCGCAGCCGCGCACAACGCTGTACACAAATGTGGTGGGCGACGTTATTTTTCCATACAACGGACAATGGGTTCAGCATCCCATTGTGCGCGACGGCTCGATTTACAAGCCGGTGAACCGTTTGCCCGATGCTGTTATCACCGACATGTCGGTTGCTATCAGCGGCAACACTACCAAAGTAACGCTCACTATCAAAAATACCGGCTCGGTGAGTATCAACTCAAACACTCCGATATCGTTCTACAACGGAGGCGGACGCGGTACAGGCGGCTACGATATCAGCGATTCCCGTACCCGCATTGTGGAGGTGAAGAAGGTGGATGTGGATATTTTCCCCAACAGCACGGTTACCAAAACCTATACTCTGAATACCAAATTAGACAATGTTCTGATATGGGCACGAATTACCGACTCCAATAAAAGTTTCCCGCCAACAGGCTACGACGACTGTTTTCTGGACGATAATGCCGCCGCCGCTTCAACCTGCGTTTATGCCTATACGATCAACTATTCGCCCTCGCGGGAATTGTGTCCGGTGGGCAATAATGCGATAAGGCTCACCGCATCAACCTCCGCTCAGCAGCAGGCTACACGCGAATATATATGGTATCACAACGGCATTGTTATTCCCAACGCCAGCGGGGCGTTCTACGATGCACACTTGCCCGGACAGTATCGCTGCCGTATCAAAGAAGATATCTGCATTTCGTATTCGTCAACCGTATCGCTCACCACCGGAACAATTACGGCAAACAACGATTATCTGGCAATTGTAACGGGACAGACCTCGCCGCTCACCGTTTTTTCGAACGATGTGATACCATCCGTATGTACGCTTTCGCCCTTTATCACCGTCGCTCCCAAAAAAGGCTCGGCACGAGTGTCGAACGATACCATATACTATACGTCAAACGCGGGCTTTGCCGGCGTCGATACAATTACATATCTTCCTCATGCAAGCTTGAACGGGTCGGCAAATGCGGTAATAATTGCATTCAGCACCGAATCGCAGACTTATTTTGCCTGCCCCGGAGCAACGGTCAGTTTGAAACTGCCAGTAATAACCGACGTTGAATATCACTGGTTTACCGTTGCATCCAACGGCTCAGCCTTTGCTAAGAACAAAAACATTGTTGATGTACAAAAAAATCAGAATGCTATTCAAACCGTCTGGGTCGAAGCGCATTACAAAGGCTCGGTTACCACTCGTATCCCAATAGAACTGTTGCTTGCCGACGATTGCGGCAATCAGCCTTCGACCTGCGCCACGCAAGGCACGCTGCTCTTCCGCGAAGATTTTGGAGGCAATAAATCAACAGACGTCGACCCTTCGCAAATGCAATTGGACAGCCGGATAACCGACTATCAATTCACCACTTCGACGCCGGCGGCAGGCAGCAACGAATATATGCTGACCAAAGAAATCAAAAGCGTTGCCAACTGGGTAAATGGCGACGATAATACTTTTGCCGGCAACGCGGCGCGAGGCTATATGATGGTGGTCAGGGCAGCCGGCAGCCCCAAACTGCTTTACCGGACAGCAATCGGCAATCTCTGCGCCGGCATGAACATGCACTTTTCGGTGAGAGCCGCCAATCCCGCAACAAGCGGAACACAGCCCAAACTGCGGTTTGTGTTGCAGGATACCGTAACCGGCGCCATTTTTGCCGAATATCATACCGGCAATCTCCCGTTAGCAAGCGCCAGCCTGCAATGGCTCGTCTATGGTTTTAACTACACGCTGCAATCGTCCTCAGTGCGTTTGTCGATCTACTGCGAAGGCGGCGACCTTGCTGTGGATGACATCGAAATACGCCGCTGTATTGCTCCGGTAACGGTAACAGCGCCACAAACCGACGAAATGATTCTCTGCTCCGGAACAGCCTACGACCTTACGGGCAATTATTCCGACGACGGAACTTTCGGCTCGTCCCTTGTGTTGCGCTGGGAAAAAAATACTACCAACAATCCATACGACACGGCGGCGTGGACAGCAGTAACCGGCTCGCAGGTTATCAACAATTATCCGGCAATGAGCATTGTGCATCCCTTAAATGTTACGGCAGCCGATTCGGGCTACTATCGATTAGTTGCCTCCAGCCCGTCGGCAATCGACCAACAATACTATTGCCGCGCAATGTCGCGCATTGTCCGCCTCAACGTGGTGGAGCGCTATGTTCCGTCCGATATCCGTCTTTATGTAAACCCCTCCGCCGGCACAGTCGATCTCAGTTCTTATATCGATACCTTAACTTTCGACTACAGCATCAATTGGGCTCCGGCTCCGGCATTTGCAGCAAACACTGCACAAACCACCGGCACAATCGACGTGTCGAACTGGGCTGTTCCCACAACGGCAGTTTATACATACAGTGTTGATATTGTTCAGTGTGGCACGGCAACCGCAAAAGTATATCTCCGCACGGTGTCGGACTATAACAAGACGACAACGGTGAGCATCTGCAAGTCGCTGCCCAACAGCGAAACAATAAATCTCAACCGCATTCTCGGTCTGCAAACAGGCAACGGTCAGTGGAATTTCAACCTGCACGATGCTAACGACGTTTTCAAAAACAACGTATCGGCAATATCTACCGGACGACACGCGGGCGCCAAAGTATTCAACGCCGCCAAAGCCTTTGCCGAAGCATCCAACATAGCGGCGTATTACGACTATAACGGCGACACCAGCAAAAAACAGTTCGTATTTGAATACTCCGACGGTAATAATATCAGCAAAAAAGTTATTCTGATAGTCTATTGATTTTTGATTAGGTAAAATGTTATATTGACAGTGGTCGATTTTTAGTTTGACACATTTTTTCATCATAATAATAATTGGTAGTAGAGGCGCCTTTTGGCGTCTCTACTCATTTATACGGGTTGATGATTGGTTTTGGGCGCTATTGATAAAAGCATATAAAAAGTTCTTCATTCTGATAAGCCCTGTTTAGGAATAAAAAAATAAATAGTGTCCGTCCGAAAAGTCGGTCGAAATATGATTTTGAAGTTAAAGGCGGAGCAATCAAGCAATCCGCAGGATTGCTCCGACTTTAACTTCATCAAGCGATAAACCGTGTTATCGTCCATATCAAGACAGCCCGTTTGTTGCGTTGCCCAAACGCTATTTGCCCGATTTTACGCCCGTAAAATAGTGATGTTCATGACAGTAACTTGTTCAGCATAAAGTCTGTCTCTCAATCCATATACAAACTTCGTCGATGTTTTAGCTCCAATGTTCGCACCATTCGTCCCGTGAGAAACGGAATGTTGGTAGAAAACGCAGGCGTCCACAACATAAATCATCACAGCGTCTCAAATTTTTTTCAACCAATTTATAGAGCATAAAACAGGTAATATTCAATAAATAAGCGTGATATAAAACCATCAACAGCCCTTTTCAACGAAAATTTCAAAGGCTTGTTGCGAGGTTTGCAAATAAGTTGTACTTTTGCGCCGTTTTAGATTTTCAAAATTATCAAAAATGGTAAACAATAACGAATATAATCTGAATGTGCGGACAGGCATAAACGCTGAATCCGTACATCTTAAACACATAAAATGAGCATATTGGATATTTTACGAAAGATAGACGCCGAAGCGGAAGAACACGAAGTTCTTGAGTTTGCAAAACGCTATGATTTGCCAATATCCGAATTTTTTAAAGAGAAATGGGACATGTTCAAACAAGAGCGAAATTTTGAAATACAGTTGAAAGGCAAACAGATACAGTTGCCTAACGGAAAAAAAGGAAAAGAATATTCGGCAAAGTTCGATATCAGCAGTATCGGCTTGCCCAAGCTTGCGCA
>JAITIA010000074.1 GCA_031279695.1 Prevotellaceae bacterium
GGAACAAATACCGGACGGCGGGCAAGTGGCTCGAAAAAGCAACCACCGACACGGTGCGCAGCGTTGCCGAACTTGTTGCGCGTTTCAGAAACGATATTCGGGGCGCAGTGGTTTACGACCCGCAGGTGGCTGCCACAAGCAATATCGCCTCTGCCATTGCCGGAGCCGATAACCTGATTGCCGTGCGATACGATACCTCGCCCAACTCGGTCTATTCGCAAATCATTACTTCCGGTGTAAGGCTGCCTGTGGTTGTTAGCCTGCTGCGCAGCGACGGCTCGTCGCTCTTTACCGGCGAAGGTTTGGTGCCCGACACGGATATCCCATCGAGCGGCTCGCCCAAAATTGACGCATATCAATGGTTTGTGGAACATTATCTGAAAAAGGGTCGGTGCAATACCGCTTATGCAGGCTTCTATATCGACCAATTTTGGCTGACAAAGCCACGAGCGGCGGTGCTGAATCATCATACGCTATCAAACCACGACTTCTTTGTGAGCCGACGTGGATTTTTCTTCGACCTCAGCCCATGGAGCGACGAAAAAGCCACCGACGACAGCCGTCAGACCGCCGGCGACGACCGTAAAATGATGGAACAGCTCCTGCTGACCGCATACCGACAAAACCACAACGGAAAAACCTTTACCTATATCGGCGGCTTCCCTGCCTGGGCATACAAATATACCAAACACGCAGGCGGCAGCCACGACGACGTTCCTACCGAATGGGAATATTCGCGCATCATCGGCGCATACAACGCCTTCATGGACGGCGACGCTATCGGCTACGGCGCTATGGCTAACGCCTCGTTCTGGCAGCACTATCCGCTGCGCAAAACCTATCCCCAGAAATGGACCAACAGAAAGGATCTGCAAAAGAAAGGCTGGCTCGACGGCAAGGGCAAACTGTCGCTGGGTGGCAAACAATTGGTTGTGTTCTATGTGGGCGATTACGACGCCGCCTCGTGGGTGATGCAGCGCATGGTCAATATCTGGGACAATCCCTCGCGGGGAAAAGTCCCGATGATGTGGAGCATCAGCCCTATACTTGCCCAACGCGCTCCAATGGCTCTCGAATATATGCGCGAAACAGCAACCGCCAATGACTATTTTGCCTCTGCCGATAATGGCGCAGGCTATCTCAATCCGGGCGATTTGCAGGAGCCGCGAGCCTCGGGGCTGCCCGACGCAACCGCTCAATGGGCTGCTCACTGCTTGCCACATTATAAACAATGGGGCTTGTCGATAACAGGCTTCGTTATCGACGGCTATGCTCCCGGACTGAACGAAAAGGGGCTGGACGCTTACCTGTCGTTTAGCCCCAACGGTATCGTTCCGCAGAAAATCGCCAACAAAATGCTCTATCGCGGCAAAATGCCGGTGATAAAAGCCGACTGGGATATCAACGACGATGACGCTAAAAAGGCTGCCGCAAAAATTGTGGAACGGGTCAAGGCAAGAACAATGCCCTTTCACTGGTTTCGCAATATACTGAAAAGCCCCGAATGGTACGTCCGGGTGATGGACGAAGTAAACCGCCTCGACCCAAATATCGTTCTGGTGGACGCCCCAACATTCTTCGAACTCTACAGAGTCTATCTTAGTGATTAGTGGTCAGTGATTAGTGGGTCAGTGGTCAGTGGTCAGTGATTAGTGATTAGTGGTCAGTGCCTGCGGCGGACACATTCGCAGGCGCAGGGGCGTTGCGCGCAACGCCCCTGCATTGCGGCAAACAATCACAAAAATCATCAAAATCACCTTAAAATCACAGTTCAGACAATGCCTCCTCAGGCACTAATCACTAATCATTAATCACTAATCATTTTGTCCGAAGTGTTCGTTCGTTGCCTGACGAAGGGTTCGGACAGTGTCCGAAGTGTTCGTTCGTTGCCTGACGGAGTGTTCGGACATTGTCCGAAGTCTTCGTTGGTTGCCTGACGAAGGGTTTGGACAGTGTCCGAAGTCTTCGTTCGTTGCCTGACGAAGGGTTTGGACAGTGTCCGAAGTCTTTTCGACAGTAATGAGAGCAGTTTCGGCTGTAAAATTGAATGTGCATGTTAGTTCTTTTATCTTAAAATCTTATTATTTTAATATATCGTTTTATAATAAATAAAAAAAATACAGGATATTCTGTCTCTTTGTTAAGTTTTATTAATGCTGCTTGCTGTAGCTCCTGCTTGGATAATGAACGGTACAACAGTGCGGATATTATGTTCAATGCTCGTAATTGGTGGAGGTTTATCAAAAGAGAAAACCGTATATAATAGAAAAAGCGTTCCGGGAAGAACGCTTTTTCTTATAAAGACCAGCCTTTTTGATAAATAGGGACTGTTTCCTGATTGTTCAGGGAGAAAATATGACTGGCTATGAGGATAGGAGTATGACTACTATCCTGTATATTGTTCCACGCAGGCATCCGCTCTGATTAGACTGATACTCGAATATTATGCGTTTGGCATTGGCGTCGCCACGATAGGTAACTGTTGGGAGCAAGCCGACGTCATTGTATGCATCGTCGCCGTTGAATATTACTGCTCCTGAGTATCGCGATGGCAAAGTAACCCGCGATATATATGCATCAACGCCGGCGCCTCCGGTGTGAGTAATGGAGCCTCCGTCGCTGATACCAAAGAGGCGATTTATTTGCAGATTATTGGCATAGACATGGCAAACAGCAATGGTGTCGGTGCGCAAATGGAAGTCGCGATTACGGTTGATAACATGCAGATACACCTTGCTGATTGTGTTGCTCACAAGCGGATTGGTGATACTGTACTGATATGAATACGTTGCGCCGTCCTGAAGGAGCGAGCCGTCGATGATACCGTCGATGCTGACTGGTGGCGATGAGCCAAGTCTGCTCCATGCGCTGGAAGTGATACTGACAGTGTCGAGAAATTTCGACAGGTTGATACTGCTCGCTCTTGCACAGGCATAGATACGGATATCGGGATACCTGAACAGCGCTGCCGATAGCACATTGACCACCACTTTAAATGGCGCTCCAATGCAGTTTCCCACCAATGGTTCCACATTGTATATTAGCGTCTGCGTAACCGATGAAGTATTGATAATCCTTGCGGCGGCAATAGACTGCGAGGGTAACGACTGGTCGCTCCATCCCGTTACATCGCTGTTTGGAACCACCGTCCACCTATATTCTGTTCCATTGGGAACAGTGTTGCCATGAGCGCCATGCACCGGAGTGATGTTGAACGACGAGCCGCTGCATATAGTAATAGTACTGTCGTTTACTATTGCCGACGGATTGACTGTTATTTTGAAGCTGATAGAGGCTCCTGTGCAACCTCCATTTTTTGGCGTTACCGTAACCAGCTCCTCCAAAGGAGTGCTTCCGGTGTTGATTGCCGTAAACGATATATTGCCAATACCATCGCGAAGCCCGATATTGTTGTAGGTAACGGAGTAGTAGTATGTATCGGCGTCCGAGCCGCTGAAGTTTATATTCACCATATCGTCGCCGCACACATTATGGTCGGGTACGGCATTGACTGTTGGCACAGGAACAACCGTTATGTCCACCCTCTGCCGCGGGAATTTTTTGCCTTTCCACCGAGACTCTATCCACAGTGTTTGCGATGCAGTAAGGTTGTTGAACGTTTGGCTGAAGGCGGGTCCGGTCGGCGAGGGGCTTTCGCCTGTTGGCACGGTGTACCAGAACAATTGCACGTTGGCAATGTTGGTAAACTGCAGGGTGATATTTTTCCCCTTGCACACAGTATAGTGTATATCGCCATCGAGCACAAGGATATACAGTTTAGCCTCTTCGTTCATTCCGTTAGCCGAACTGCTCCATGTAAGCGAGTCTAATCCAAAGAAGCCATTCGAAGGTTTGTAGATTATACTGTCGCCCGTTGGGCACACTGAGGCGTTTCCATTATTGGGCATTACTGTGATGCTGAGCGTTGGTTTGCAAGTTGCAGCCCAAGGGTCGTGAGCAAGCACATCGACTGCTATTTGCGTGTTCTTTTGCATACTCACATAATAATCCGCCGCCACAGGGTTGTAGAGTTGAATTGTTACTGTTGACGAATAGTCGCGGCAAGCCTGGTCGATTATATAACATCGATATTCGCCAATTTCTGTGGCGTACCATGTATCGGTTAATGCGCCCGGTATAGCCACGTTATTGCGATACCACTGAAAAGAGGGCGTCGTAACCGGCGTTCCCGTGTTGGGAGTGGCAACGAGCCGGATTTGGTCGCCCGCACCGCAAAAAGTGTTACGCTGGGCAACAACAGTATATTTAAAGCTTGGGCAATCGGCGGCTCCGGCAACGTTGTTCGTTTGGTCGCAGTCGTCCTGACCAACTTCAACAAAGGTTCCGTTATTGTCCATAATCCGCGCCCAAATCAGATGAGCAGTATAATTAAATCCTGTCAGCGTGTAGGTTCTTTCCACTTGTTCGTTAGGAAAAATATCGACCCCTACCTTCTGTGTTGCCTTCTTTGTTGAGGCTCCAACAGGGTCGTTGCCGCTAACGCCGCCATCGTAAAAAGTAATATGAGCATCCGACGAAATACTTGCCGAGCCTTTATTGACAATGGTAAGCGTAACCTTTGTTGTTGATGTGCTTTCGACCGTTACCTTTATATTGCGGATAAAGGCGTCGGGCTTACGCACAATGGTTTTGTAGTTTGGGTCGCCTGCTCGAACCACAGGCTGCTGAACCCACTGACCATTGTAAGGGTAAATGGTGTATCCATTTGGATGCTGATACGAGGTGAGCATAGACTGCGGACGCGCGGGAACGGTGAGATCTTCGTTAATCATCAGGGGATGATAAATAACCTGATTCCATACGGGAGGGCAAGGCGCCCACTTTGGGGTGCCGGATGCATGCTCCCATACATAAACATAACTGTATGATCGGAAGATATCGCTGTTAGCATGGTTCATGGTGAGAATATCGGCGCTGCCGTCCATATTGACGTCGGCAATCACGGGGGCTTCGTAGCCTGTGTAGGAATAAATATCTGTTTTCCTGAAACGTATTGCTCCATTGGCATTGTTATCGTTATATGTTATGTAGGTTTGCTTCTGCGGCGAAATTACCCTTATCGAGTTTTCATCCTTATAACATATCTCCATCACCCCGTCGTTGTCGAAGTCGAACATGGTAATTCCCGTTACCTCCGACCTGTCGTGTATTTCCAGCGCCCACGATAGTTTCCATCGGTCTTCAATACTTGCGCCGGCGTCCCATGTCCATCCCAGCACAAAACCGTTTGTTGTTGAATAACCACTATTGGTATTAAAGCGTGAATTACTGACAAAGCCATTGCTGGTAGTAAAACCGTTGGTACCGGTGGACATTGAATGCGGTTTCACCGGCGTAGAGTTACTGTTACCGTTGGTATAAAGCCTGCCTGTAACAAAGCAAAGTTCGGGCAGACGTTTTGTTCCGGTGTTGTCGTCCAGCCGTCCGTTGATATCGCCCACAAAAGGGTAAGAGATATGTCCTTCCCAGCCGTCCACGTAGAGCAGTCTTGCGGCTTTGAGTGTTGACGGGTTACGTGGATCCCAGACGTAAAGCACATAGAGGCAGTCGTTACCTCCCGTAAGCAGGTTGATAACAATAACGTCAAGATACCCGTCCATATCGATGTCCGCTACAACGGTAAATCCGTCGGCAAGATAAGTCGTTCTTGTTGCCGACCCTGTACCATGCTTTATACTTGCCTTCGTTGGTCCATGAATAATCCGGTCTAACTTAGGCGCACCGTTCTCGTTTTTCATCTTATATACCTTGCTTCCTGCCACGATATCGAGAATTTCGTCGCCGTCAATATCTACAATAGCCATGCAGGGGATAGTGTTATCGGCATCGCCGGTGCTGGGCTGTCGTCCCACGTAAGCGTAATTGTCGCGGGCAGTGTTCATCTGGCTGTCACTGGTGGGAGTGGAGAATTCGGTCAGGGTTTGCAGGGCACAGTATAAGGCGCCTGTCTGACCGTTATACACCTTATTATATATAATGACTTCCGGTTTTCCGTCGGCGTTGATATCGGCAATATAAGGCACACCTGAGCCATAGTGCTCGTGATTGCCGGAGATTGGGCTCTTGTAATTAGGAACTGTGCTTCCCCAGAGTTTGGTAAAGCCTGTTATTGCACGTGTTGTTGGGTTGATGGTTGGGGTAAGCACATAAAGCCTTCCTTCGCTGCCGATTTCGGCAACCACAATTTCACCTGTGCCGTTATTGTCCAAATCGGCAATGGCAAGGTGTCCGGGAGAATTATGACGGGGATTGTATCGCAATTGAAACTGGTCGTTAGATTCTGACATCTTGCGTGTGATACCGGAATGCCCCAGATAAGTTGTGTTCGACAGTTCCGTCCACGATTCCGGTCGGTCACCGGAAGGAATATTGTTATAAGGCTCTCCCAGATTGACAGAATGAATGCGCGCGCCGGTTTGTCCGTCAAAAACATGTACATACCAGGCACGTCCTGCCAATCCTTTAACCCAGTCATTCGCATAGGCGCCGGTTGTATAGTCGCCGCCTGTTTGTCCTGTCCCCAGAGCCACAATTTCGGGTTTTCCATCGCCATTAATGTCGCCCACCAGAGGCATTGAAAAGCCGTCGAGACGCACATTGCCACTACCGGCGATGTATTTTAACTGTGGCGAAAAGTTTACCGCCTGCGCCATTTCATCGTAGCAAACCACGTTTGCAGGCGCCACGTTAGCCGGATTGTTGTACTGGGTAACGTCAATGGAGAGCGTCGCCGTCATCTCCGTCGAGCCACAACGGACGCCATACTGGATTTGTACGGTTGTGTTTCGCGTGGCAATAGCCGGCATAAACTCAATGTATCCGCCGGTTGTTAGCGTAACCGTTCCCGTTGTCGACGGCACATTGGTAATAAGACGCAGGCTGGGGCTGGCGCACGGCACAAGGTCGTTGAGCAGCACATTAACTCTGACTTTTTGCAGAGGTCCGGTAATAGCCTGGTCGTTGGCAGCCACAAACGACTGCGCTTGCATTGTTAAATTAAAAAGAAGTAAAAAGCATAGTACAATGCCTTTTATTCCGATTATATTAACAGTCTGGAAAAGACGAACAGCAGCGCTGTTCGTCTGTCTAACATCAATTCTCATAATATACCCACAAAATGTAACATCAATTCGGCGGCAAAAGTAGTGCGAAAAGTTTACAGGACAATCATAAATAGTGTTAAACTACGCTAATGTTATTTAATACGGAAAATCGGCAAGGTATAAATCTCTTATCATAAGAAATATATATAAATCTCCTTTCAGACAAAAAGAGTGAACAAAATGGCATTTTTTGTATAAATATTTGTTGCGAATGCAGTTTTTGAGGCGTCGCCAGCTGTATTTTTTGGAAAAAAATCGATAGTTTGGGCTTTAGTTTAGTGTCGTCCATAATGTCGAATGTACGCATCAATCGTCCCTGACGGGAGAGGTTGCGTCGCATTGAGCATCAAAGCATCAACCAAGTTCGGCTAAATCTTTTTTTGAGGTGCTATTGATTTATGCAGAAAACTCCGCTATGTCCCAAAGTCCCGCAGGGACTTATTCAGTGATTAATGATTAGTGATTAGTGCCTGTGGCGGAATTGTCTGAACTGTGATTTTAATGATTTTTGTAAACCTCCCCCTGCCCCCTCCAAAAAGAGGGGAATGTTTGCGGCGATGTAGAGACGCACGGCGTGCGTCTCTGCGAAGATTGTTTGCGGCGGCGTTGTGCGTCGCAATGTAGAGACGTTGCATGCAACGTCTCTACGGTGTTTGCCGGTCAAGAGATTGCGACGGAGCAAACCGTCCCGCAGGGACGGAATGTTGGTAGAAAACACAAGCCCAACCACGCAACCGCCGTCCCGTCAGGGACGGAATGTGGAATTTGTTGATTTTAATGTGCAGTCCCTGCGGGACTTGGGCGTGCGCGGTGCATGAGTCCGGAGGCTAAAGCCACCGGTTAATAAAGTGCAGTCCCTGCGGGACTTTCCGTCCCAGCCTATCCGCCACAGGCATTAATCACTAATCATTAATCACTAATCACTAAAAAAGTCCCTGCGGGACTTTCCGCCGCAAACAAATCATGCCAATCAAGAAAATCAAGAAAATCATGGTTCAGACATTGCGTCCGCAGGCATTAATCATTAATAACATCTTCCATTGCCGGCGTTACCACAATCAGTGTTTTTGAGCGTGAAATCATCGGAACTATTCTGTCGATATCGTTATTATGGAGGCGCAGGCAGCCTTCCGTCGCTCGCATTCCAAGCGTGTGGGGCAGGTGCGTACCGTGAATACCAATATGGTAGTGTTCTTTGAAACGCACAAAATATTTGCCATAAGTGCCTTTTATTCTGCCTTTTCCGTCGTTAAAATCATAATCCCAGTCGGATGCGTCGTGGATGGCATAAACGGTAAAAATTCCTTCGGGCGTTTTTTTGTCGCCCGACCGGGTTTTGTTACCCGGATTTTTGCCTGTAGCCATTGGCAATGTGAGCGTAACGGTGTCGTTACAGTTAATCATTCGCAGTTTCATATCCTGTTTCGACGCAAGGATAATGTCCGTTTTGTCGTCTTTTTTGAGACTGTCGGCGCGGGCATTATAAACGATTATCGTACCTGCTGTTGGAATATAGAGCGCTTCGGCTTCAAACGGCTTGTTTTTTATGATTTTATGAAGTACAACATACGACCATATCTCGCTTCGCAGGCTGTCGGTGTGTACATCTAAGGCGCGGACAAACATTTCGCGTTTGGGAATATCCGTCAAGCCTTTTCCTCTGATAATAAAGCGAGTTGCCTCCTCGATATTTTCTATACAGTTGATCGAATCCAGTTCCCAGCCGTCGAACTTTTCCATTATCATCGACGGCAAACTGCTCGGTTTCCGAATCGAGCACAGCGAGTCGATAGCCGGCAGCGCAATGTTCAGTTTAATGTCGATCTTCGGTTTATTGTTTGCACAATACAGCATTACAGACAGTAATATCAGTATTTTTGTTTTTTTCAACTGCATCTCAATCTTATCGTTAACTGCTCACAACTATTATCTTTCGTCAATTGATATATATGGCTGTGCGTCGAGAATATTTCGATAAGCAGGGCGAATTATGCGCTTGCTGTTATAGTTCAATTCTTCGATACGGTGAGCCGTCCAGCCAACGATGCGAGCCATTGCAAACAGCGAAGTATAAATTTCTTTGGGCAAGCCAATCATGTCATACACAAAGCCTGAGTAGAGATCGATATTTGACGAGACCCGTTTTTTTGTACCTTTAAAATTGGCAAAACATTCGATAGCGCGTTCTTCGAGCAGTTCGAGAAAGCAAAACTCCTGTATCCGTTTTTTTTCTTCGGCAAGGTCGCGCGCCAGTTCTTTTATCAGTATCGCTCTGGGGTCGGAGATGGTATAAACGGCATGACCGATACCGTAAATCAGCCCCGATTTGTCGTACGCTTCGCGGCTGAGCATTCGGAGAAAATAGGCGTCGATTTCGGCAACATCCGTCCAGTTTTTGATGTTTTCTTTCAGATGTTCAAACATATCCACCACCTGAACGTTGGCGCCTCCGTGCAGCGGACCTTTGAGCGAGCCGATACCGGCGGCAATTGCCGAATAGGTATCCGTTCCCGTCGAACTTGTTACGCGAACGCTGAATGTCGAATTGTTGCCGCCTCCGTGTTCTGCCTGTAACACAAGCAGCAGGTCGAGTGTTCGCGCTTCGAGCATTGTAAAGCGGCGTTTGAGCATAAACAGAAAATTTTCGGCTATCGAAAGCGATTCGTTCGGATGCCGTATATTCAGCGTAAGTCCATGAGTACTGTGGCGATAAATGTTGTATGCATACGCAATGATGGTCGGAAACTTTGAAATCAAATCAATAGACTGCCGCATGAGGTTTTCGGGGGATGTATCATCGGGTTTGGGGTCGAAGTTATACATTTCCAGCACACAGCGCGAGAGAATATTCATGATATTTTTTCCTTCGAGATCTATGATATTCATTTTAGTTTTCTGTTTCAAAGGAGTATGCTTGACTATCAGTTCTTTGAACGCCTTCAATTCTTCCGTAGTGGGCAAGTCGCCCGAAAGCATGAGATAGGCAATTTCCTCGAAACCAAAACGTTTTTCCGACATCAGAGCATGAGCAATATCTTCTACGTCATAGCCTCTGTAATACAGTTTTCCCGGAATCGGAACAAGCCCGCCTTCGGGCAGTCGTTCGTAGCCGACCACGTTACCAATCTGGGTTAATCCGACAAGCACGCCGGTACCGTCTTCGTTTCTAAGTCCGCGTTTCACATTGTATTGCGAAAACAGATGACCGTCGATTTTACACGTTGTTTTAACCGACTCGGACAGTTTGCTAATGAGATGTTCTTTTTTCATTTTTATTTCATTTTTATATTTTTAATATTTACATTGAATGCTATTTTTTAATGATTAATGATTAATCACTGAAATAATTTCATCGCCAAACTCCCGCGTTCCCAGCGTTTTACCTTCGGGCATAAAGCGAGCCAAATCGCCGGTGGCTTTTCCCTGTTCAAAGCAGATTTCCATGGCGCGGGTAATAGCGTTGGCGGCTTCCTTCATTTCGAGATATTCGAGCATCATAACTGCCGAAAGCACAAGCGACGATGGATTTGCAAGATTTTTGCCGGCAATGTCGGGCGCAGTGCCATGAGTAGCCTCAAAAATTGCATGTCCGCTCATATAGTTGATGTTAGCGCCCGGCGAGATACCTATGCCGCCAACCATTGCCGCCAGCTGGTCGGAGATATAGTCGCCGTTGAGATTCAGCGTTGCCACCACCGAATAGTTTTCGGGCGTGAGCAGAGTATTTTGCAGAAAAGCATCGGCAATAACATCTTTTACAACTAATTGTCCACTTTTAATTTGCTCGGCATATTCACGTTCTGCAAGGGCGTATCCCCATTTGCGAAAGCCGCCTTCGGTAAATTTCATAATATTACCCTTATGCACCAGCGTTACGTTGGGGCGATTGTTGGCAAGTGCATATTCTATTGCTGCGCGTACCAGACGTTCGCTGCCTTCCTCCGAAACGGGCTTCACTCCAAACGACGATGTTTGGGGAAAACGTATTTTAGTAACTTTCATTTCGTCGGTCAGGAAGCGGAGAAATTTTTTTGCCTCTTCGCTACCGGCAGCCCATTCAATTCCCGCATAAATATCTTCGGTATTCTCCCGAAATATTACCATATCAACCTTTTGAGGCTCTTTGACCGGCGAGGCAACGCCTTTAAACCAGCGCACAGGGCGGAGGCAAACATACAGGTCGAGTTCCTGACGCAGCGCCACATTGAGCGAGCGCATACCTTCTCCAACCGGCGTGGCAAGCGGACCTTTGATACCAACGGCATGACGGCGGAATGCCTCCATTGTGGCTTCGGGCAGCGAGGCGCCGGTTTCGCGCAACGCTTTTTCGCCTGCCAAAACTTCCTGCCATTCGATTATCTTTTCGCCGCTGTATGCCTTTGTCAGCGCGGCGTTTACAATTTTTTGGCATACGGGAGTGATTTCTGCGCCAACTCCGTCGCCTTCAATATATGGAACTGTTATCTTTTTCATTCTTTCTTCTTTCTTTCTATTATTTTATTCCAACTTACGCTGATTTTATTCCAACTTATGCTGATTTTATTCCAACTTACGCTGATTTTCTTCCAACTTATGCTGATTATATTCCAACTTATGCTGATTATATTCCAACTTATGCTGATTATATTCCAACTTATGCTGATTATATTCCAACTTATGCTGATTATATTCCAACTTACGCTGATTATATTCCAACTTATGCTGATTATATTCCAACTTACGCTGATTTTCGTTCAACTTACGCTGATTTTCGTTTCTCTTTCTACAATATTATTCTTTTTTTTGATTTAACAATTGTGATTTGAGATAGTTCAAAGCGCTGCCTGCGCGATACCATTTAATCTGTATCTCGTTGAAAGTATGCTTCACCGGAAAAGTTTCTTCCGTACCGTCGGCATGAATCAGCACAAGGCTGAGCGCCTGCCCCGAGTCGAGATTGTGAATATCGGCAACACATATTCGGTCGTCTTCGCGGACGCGGCTGTAATCGTCTTTGCATGCAAAAGTGAGCGGTAATATTCCCTGTTTCTTGAGATTGGTTTCGTGGATACGGGCAAAACTTTTGGCAAGAATTGCTTTGACATTCAGAAAACGCGGTTCCATTGCCGCATGTTCGCGCGACGAGCCTTCGCCGTAATTGTCTTCGGCAACAACAATCGACCCAATTCCTGCATCCCTGTACTGCCGCGCAACCGACGACACGGCTTCATACCGTCCGTTCAGATGATTGAGCACGCTGTCGGTTTTTCCATTGAAGGCATTAACAGCGCCTGCAAGCAGGTTTTGGGAGATATTTTCGAGATGTCCGCGATAGCGAAGCCAACTTCCCGCCATTGAAATATGGTCGGTGGTACATTTGCCTTCGGTTTTGACAAGCAGCCGCAGGTCGAGCAGGTCGTCGTCGTTTGCCGGCGGAAATGGCGCAAGCAGTTGCAGCCGTTCCGAGGCGGGATCGATACGTATTTCGATATTGCCCTGCGGTGCGACGTCCGCCTCATCAACAGAAACAAATCCTCCGGCGGGAAAATCGCTGCCTTCGGGCTCGCGCAGTTTGACCCGACAGCCGTCGGCGGCAAACAGCGTATCCTTTAGCGGATTGAAACATAGGTCGCCGGCAATAGCAAAAGCCGTTGTCAGTTCGGGCGAGGCAACAAAGGCAAAAGTGTTGGGATTACCGTCGGCGCGTTTGGCAAAATTGCGGTTAAACGAGGTAACAATCGAATTGCGACGGGTATTGTCGTCGGTAATTCTTTTCCACTGCCCGATACAGGGACCGCAGGCGTTAGCCATAATCACCGCTCCGGTTGCCGTAAAATCGTCGGTCAGACCTTCGGCGTCGGCGGTGCGCCGTATCAGTTCCGAGCCGGGGTTGACGGTCAGAGGCGTTGCCACCGCAATTCCCTCTTCCTGCGCATTCCGGAGTATCGACGCCACGCGGCTCAAATCCTGATACGACGAATTGGTGCACGAGCCAATCAGAGCGGCTTCAACACGCTGCGGATAGCCCTGTTCCCTGACTTTTGCGGCAAATTCGGAAATTGGCGTGGCGGCGTCGGGCGAAAAAGGTCCGTTGATATACGGTTCGAGCGTGGAAAGGTCGATTTCGATTATTCGGTCGAAAAATTTTTCGGGCGATTGCAGCGTTTCACTGTCGGCGCGCAGATAGTCGTCAATTTGTTCGCACAGTTCGGCAACCGGCGCGCGACCCGTTGCCCGAAGACAGGCAGCCATGTTTTGGTCAAAGGGAAAGACGGAGGTTGTTGCGCCCGTTTCGGCTCCCATATTGCAGATTGTGGCTTTGCCCGTTGCCGTGAGCGAGGCGACGCCGTCGCCAAAATATTCGATAATGGTATCTGTTCCGCCCTTAACGGTGAGAATGCCTGCAAGTTTCAGTATCACATCCTTTGCCGACGCCCATCCCGAAAGTCGTCCTGTGAGCCGGACGCCTGTCAGACGCGGCATTTTGAGTTCCCATTCCATCCCGCTCATCACATCGACGGCATCGGCGCCGCCCACGCCTACGGCAATCATTCCCATACCGCCGGCATTGGGGGTATGCGAGTCTGTTCCGACCATCATTCCGCCCGGAAAAGCGTAGTTTTCAAACACAATCTGGTGGATAATTCCCGAGCCGGCTTTCCAGAAATCGAGCCCGTATTTGCCGGCAACGCTACGCAGAAAATCATATACTTCGCTGTTTGTGATGTTTGCCGTTTTCAGGTCGTCGTCAGCGCCTTTGAATGCCTGCACCAGATGGTCGCAATGGATGCTTGCCGGAGTCATCGAGCGTTGCATACCGGCGTTCATAAACTGCAACAGAGCCATTTGCGCCGTTGCATCCTGCATGGCAACACGGTCGGGACGGAAATTGACATAAGCCTCGCCACGCCCAAAATTCTTTATCTCGCCGGCATTATACAGATGCGCATACAGAATTTTTTCGGCAAGCGTCATTGGTCGTCCAAGTTTTTGACGGGCATAATCGACCTTTTCGGGAAACGCCGCGTAGAACCTGTTTATCATCTCAAAATCGTACATCATAATCTTTGTTTTGTCGATTAAATACCGTAAATTTTCGTCGGTACAATTAATTTTATCAGTGAAAGACAACCCTTTATACATAAATTATCTTCTCTTGACGTGTGCAAAGATAGTGTTTTTATTGATATTTTAGCAAAAAAAGATAAATTTTCATGAAAAAAAGTTTGCAACACTACTGATTTATGCTGAAAATTTACTCAGTGGGCAGTGGTCGGTGCCTGCGGCGGATGTCTGAACTGTGATTTTATTAAGATTTTCAAGATTGGCAGGATTGGCGGCAAAGTCCAAGTCCCGCGGGGACTTTGGATTGCTATGACATGCATTTCATAATAATAGTCTAACAGATATTTTATCAATAGCACCTCAATCTTTTTTTCAACCGGATAATCACAGTATTCATACAATTAAAATAATCACAGTTCGGATTTTGCGTTTCAAAAATTCTCACTATCTTTGTACTTTAAAATATCAACGAAATGAATATGTATTTAGTTATATACAAGAATATTAATATAAATAAATTTTTGAAATGAGAAAAAAATTCGATTATTTTGTTATTGATTTGTATTTTTTGGATATTAAACTCCGACGGAGTAACAGTTTTTGCAATATTATTGTTTAATATAATCATTATGCGGCACGTTTTTGTATTAAAATATCTGGTTATTACAGTTTTTCTCCTTGTTGCAACAGTTGGCAACGGACAAACCAAAGTAATGTTTCCCGAAAAAATATCGGACAAAGCGCGGCAGTATATTGCTGAGTATAAATATATTCTTGTTATTTATCAGGACGGAAAAGAATGTATTGCCTGCCTGCACAATCAGTTGAAAATATGGAAAAAATACAGAAATCATCTGAAAAAATATGGCGTTGGCGTTGTGCTGATATTTCATGGATGGAGGGAGGAAAATATCGACAGAGCACTGTCGTCGCACGATTTGGAATTTGTTCATATTGTGGATAAAACGGGGAAATTTCGCACAGTAAACGATAAAATATTCAAACTGGCAATCGATAGTATATTTGTGGTTGATACAAATAAAAATCTTGTGTTTTTCGACTCGCCAATAAAAAGCGAGGCAATATGGAACAGATTTATAAAGCATATCAAAAATGGCTAAAAATAAGAATAAAAGCAGGAAATATTCGAATCAGCATCCAAATCAGCGACAATTAGTGGCGGCGCACAAAGCATTGAAAACAAGCATATCGAAGACGCAATTTGAACGCGGTTGCAGCATTGCGCACAAAATGTTTCGTCTTTTGGGGCTCGACCCTGCGGTGTTCGACGGATTTACAAAAAAACAGAAACTGTTTCTGCTCAACAACGAATCGCAACCGCCTCTTATCGACGTTGAACCGGGCTGTTTCGTTCCCCGTCAGTATCTGAACCGAATTCGCACGGAAATGTATGCCTGCATGCAAACCGAATATGTTGATGAAGAAACCAAATTCACTCTTATAGAACTGATTACCTACGGCATTCCAATGTTGCTGATGCTCGAAATAGGCATCGAAAAAAATATGTTTGTCGACAGTTGTCTGCTCAATCAGGGTTTTGCCGATTTTTGCAATGGCTCTAAGGAAGACCGTATTACGCTCCGTCCCAGATGGTTGGTCGACCTGTACTCCTGTCTCGATTTTCAAATGTCGTTATATTCTCAGATGAATTTCCGAATTTATGGCTACAATGTGTCGTTCGACATAATTAAACCGCAGATAAGGACAGGGTTCGGCACTATGCGAATCCAAATAAAAATAAATTCCATCGAAAGCGAATCGATTTACTTTAACCATAACGGCGTGAGCCGCAAAGCATTCAGAGTTATGGCTGGCGACAACTTTGAGAGCGAAGCAGCCCCAATATTTATCTGGCGTTCCAAACTGTTTCCCGAAAATACCGTCAAGGATCGACCATATTTTATGTATATTCAATCGCATGTACTTCAACGTTTTAAGGAGCGAATGGATATATTTGAAACAACTAACCGCAACCACTTGTTATACAGATCTATAATTATCAGGCAAAATATTGTGCAAAGCAGCGACGGACAGCCGATGCTTGTGTGCTCTATCGGAGGTAACACCTTGGGTTACTTTCCCTTTATCATTCAGGGCGATAAATTGTTTATTCTCTCATTTTTACCCTTTGTTTCCGCCATCTGTCCCGAAGGCGCAAAACTGCATCAACTGCTTGGTCTTCATAAAGAAGACATCAAACATCTTGGAATGGATAAAATGAGTTTCTATGTGTTGATTGATTTTGAGCAAATACCAATGTTGCGCGACGCATTGCAAGAGTCGGGAATATGGAAAACAAAAATAATGCTCGACGAATCCTGTATCGAAAGTGATGGTTTTGACCAGGTTAAAACCTCGTTTGTAAAGAATTTCTTCCAAAAACTTGCACTGCGCAATGCAACGCAATTTCCAGAAGATAATCCTGATATTGTGTGATTTATGCAATTATCTAAGCCCTAATTCTGTCCTAATTATTCGGATTTTTATTAACGAAACCTCATTGGCAAGAAACTGTATATTTACCGTTTAAAACGGTTGAAAATCAGCAGCCCTACGATAGTAAGCGCTCCGATGCCGGCAAATATCAGCCAAAAGGCTGTTGGACAGTTCATTTCCTTTACCAGCGAAGAGTAGAGCGAGGCGCCAAGTATTCCGCCAATACCGCTGCCAATCACCCCATACAGAAAGGAATAGCCAAGATACAGAGCCTTTTTGTCTTCGGGCGCAATCAAACCTACGTATGACATGAATTTGGGATGAGCGGTCATTTCGCCAAGCGTAAAAATAACGATACCGGCAATCAGCACCCAAATATTGCTCGATATTGCCAACGTTGCCATTCCCGCCGACCCGATGGCGATACCGGCAATCATAGTAGGTAATGGCTTGAAATTCTTAACAATATGTGAAACAATAAATTGCAGACAAATAATTACTCCGGCATTGATTACGGTGATATATTCGACGTCGAATTTCCAATCGGGCGCAGCAACAAAGAGTTGTAAAAATCTGTTAATAACGCTGTTCAGGGCGCCGGCATCAACATAATCGTGGACATACCAAAGCACCGAATCGAACATCTGAAAATACAGAATCCAAAACATCGAATAAATGAGGGTCATCAGAATGAAACGTATATCTCGCAGAACTTCAATAATTTCGCCAAATACCTGTTTGAGCGATTTGTTGGTTTTGGGGCGGGCGGGCTCTCGGTAAAGGAAAACGCCAATGCACAGAAGCGCTCCGCACAATATTGCCGACATGTAGAATATATAGCTGTAAGAGACGCTTTTAAACATGGGAACAAGTATGAGCGGAAAAATGAATGCGCCGAGATTTATCGACCAGTAGAATATGCCAAAGCCCAGCCCCGAATTTTTCTCCGTCGTTGTCCGAGCAATTGTGCCAGAGATGATTGGCTTAAAAAAGCCTGCTCCGATATTCATCAGCAGCAGCGAGGCGAAAACTGTTTCATATCCGGTAACAATTCCCGATAAATAGTAGCCTAAACCCATGACTGTGAATGCTATCAGCAGCAGCCGGCGATAACCGTAGCGGTCGGCAATTGCTCCCGACAAAATGGGCAGCAGATAGAGCAACGGCTTGGTTACGCTGCTGATAATTCCCGCCTGTTCGTAGGTGAAGGCAAGCCCGCCATCGGCAAGACTATTAGTTAGATACACCGATAAAACCGACAGTAGCCCGTAGTAAGAACCGCGTTCAAAAAATTCCATTACTATGGCAACCCAATAGTTTGCCGGAAACGAGCGCAGCCCGTTTTTCGTTCTTTTTTCTGTTTTGTTTGTTTTCATATTTTTGATAATTTATAGAGTTTTATTCAATTTGTATAATTTATAGATGCAATGAATTTATATTCGGATTTTTTTTGTAATTATTTTTCGACTGTGGCATAATTTTGCCTCTTAAATTGTTGTTCATGAGTTGATTTAATCCTGTAAAATTGTCGGTATGAATAAAAAGATTTTGTTGTGCATAAAACGTATTTATAATCTATTCATCAGATTAGTTGCAATGGTTTTATAAATAGTTTCCGATTTTGTCTCAAAATAACTTAAAAGTAATTTCAATGTTGTTTTTTCAGGAAAAAGAGTCAAAACGATTTCTTTGAAAATCGCCTCATTTTCAAGCAATTTTCTGAATACAAGAGGTTTTAAATCTTTAATCTCCTCAAAAGTGTGTTGAGCATCTAAATCAAAATTGATTTCCGGCAAATCCGGAATTTCTTTACGCCATTTTTCTAAATACCTCAAAATTTCATCCCAAATTTTTGAAAAGCCTAAATAATCAAACAAAGGTTTTCCATAAAATAATTGAATTTCAACACCGTAATCATTCGTCATCTTTGACAGTTCGGATGTATAATAATTTTTGTTTTTTACTAAATCAGGATCAATAAAATAGAAGATTCCAATTAAATCTTGCTCCGGATATTTTGAAAGCAACAGGTCTAATTTTTTTTCAAAATTTTCTATTTGTCCTCTTTTCTTTGTAGAATCGTGGTCATCTCTAACCTTTTGTTCGATAAAATACACCTTCCCGTTTTTATTGAAACATTGATCAATATTCAAAACATCACCATTATCCAGTACATAGCGTTTTTGTAAAATTGTGCACCCTTCCAATCGCAAATATTCTTCGATTACGTGTTCAAATGCATCACCAAAACGGATTTCGTGCGACTGCAAAAGATTTTGTAAAATTTTCGCCTTGGTTAATTTTAGGCAAAACAAATCACTATTCCAACCAGAAATATTGCTTGCAATTTTTTCTAACAAATCTGCTTTTAATTTTTCAAAAATAGTTTCTTTGAAAATATGTTTAAACTTACTGTATTCCATTATTCCATAACAAAACTTTAAAAATATGTTTCTACTTTGAAAAAATCATCACTCATATAAGCCATTGGATTATTGTAAATATTAATAATACTTTCATAATCACGCACTTTATATCTGTCTTTTATTCTAACATACGGCTCAATAGAAATTTCTTTTTCCACTTTTTTTAAATCTTCTTTTTTGCAAAGAATATAAAACGATAGATTAAATTCCAATAGTTGAATACTGCGTTTTAATGCAGGCTCTAATGTACCGATACTGTCCACAACTTCAATCGCCCGTTTTGGAAATCGATACCCTTTTTCGTTAAACCATAAAACGTCAATTCGTTTTGAAGTATCTAAAATTTCAGAGTATGTAAATTGCGGAATATTTTGCAAAGTTGAAATTTCGGACAAAGACAAATTATTGTACTTTGCAGTTGGGTCGGCAGTAAAAGTTTTCATTTTCAAAAAATTTCCAATTTCAACACAAATACCCTCCATATATGAATGCATACGAATTGTGTCGTGTTTGATTTCTTCAACTTTTTCTTCTTGAAAATCAGTTAAAGCAACCATTCCCAAACCAACTCTTTTGAACGTCTTTTTTGCTCTTTCCTCTCGATAAAACACGCCACGAATACCTGCTTGCCAATCCGTAGATACTTTTGCTTCAGGGTAATATTTTTCTATTTCATTGTAGATTATTTCCCATGTTGCAATTCCTTTATGGTCTTCTAAAATCTTTTTTATTGCTTCTACTTTTGTCATTGTTTATGCTGCAATTTGATAATTATATTGTAAATCTTTAGATTTTGTAGCCCAAAGTAAAGTTTCATGTGCATTATTAAAACGAGTGCCTTTAAAGTTAGGCATCGGATTAGGTTTTACCCAAATCACATCATTCAACATCCAAAAACCTGTGTTTTGCAAAATTGTTCCAACTCTAAAAATATTGTGATAAGTACCAATTACCCAAAAACTTCCTGTATTTTTCAGAATACGGTAACATTCTTTCATCCAAAGAGTTGTGAATTGATCGTAACCTTCTTTCGACTCAAATTTATCCCATGCATCGTTAACCGCATCTACTTTTGTTTGATTTGGACGATAAAGTTCACCGTTTAACTGCAAATTATAAGGCGGATCGGCAAATATCAAATCTACCGAATTATCAGGCACTTGTTTCAATAATTCTACACAATCACCTAAATGAATATTATTTAATTCCAAACTTCCTAATCGTAACATATATCTTTATTTTTTTAATTTAATACAAATAATTTCTTAATATCAATTCTATCGAAAACAATGCCCATTTATTAATATTTTCTATGTTTAATACTCCGCAAAATTACACATTTTACACTTATTGGCAAAATATTTTTCTTTATTCGCTGTTATTCAGTTTATTCATCTGGCGTTAGCCGATGACGAAAGGCATTGATGAGAGATGTTTTGTGCGACTAAAGCGTTTTCTGTGATTCCCGAATAATGATTTGTTGTTTTATTTTCTGGATGCAAAAATTTATATTCGGATTTTCGACAAAATAAATCGCAATGAATTTTATTCGGTTTTTCTTGACCCCGTTGTACAAAAGACAGTTTAACCCTGCAAGATTGTCTCTGCAAAGCGGAGACAATTTGAATGTCGGGAAAATTCTCCGCAAAGCGGAGACAATGTCGCAAATGTTTGTTACTCCGACCATTACCATATTGTAGCGCAAGTTGCTGTTTGCTGCTGTCAATTAACAATTTAATATCTGCAAATAATTTATTGTTTGACAGGTTCATACTATTCATAATCTTCTTTTTTACATGTTATACAAATAATTTTTCAAAACTAAAACCGGTAATATTTAATTACAGCAATAAGGGTGTATGGACACGATTAATAGCGTATCTACTAAGGGAACCTTTGAAAATAAGGGATATGTGGATTTTCCACACAATTCCCGGTTGAAACAAATAAATAAGATGTAACAGCACATTCCGTCAGGGATGCATCGCTCGGTAGAAAATGACACGGGGGTTGCTCTGTCCTGTCATTTACTCGCGTCTGCGAGTCATTTACTCGCGTATATGGGTCGCTGCTTCTGGTATAGCCATTCACATAAATCAATCAAATCACCCTAAAATTACAGTTCGGACTTGAATATTAAGACCTGCGCCACTGACCACTGACCACTGACCACTGACCACTAAAAAACGCGGAGCGTTTTTAATGCTCCGCGTTCATACAGATTTACAGCCTGTCGTTTTAACAGGACAAAAGGTGGTTAATCCTTTTGCTGTACAAGTTTACTTACGGCTACAACCTGTTCTTTCTTGTTTTTAACAACCAGAAAGGCTTCGCGTGGTTGCTCGCCTTCATTTTTACTTATCGTCGATACCTCTATTTTGTTGCCTTGAGCGGCAAGTTTGTTATAGGTATAAGGGTCGAGTTTGTCTTTAATTTTGAAAGCGGCTGCGGCGCTGCCTTTAATGGATATTGTGAGCAGCGTATCGCTCGTGGTAGCCGGCGCGGGCGGCGAGACGGAAATTTCTTTCCATGCCTCGTCGGTGTCGGCGGCGTTCCACGAGGTGGAGTCGGCGGGCGTTATACTCCAGCCGAGAATAGCTTGTCCCTTTGCCAGATATGCCTGTGATACGGGGATTGTGGCAAGCACAACAATCGAAGCGGGCTCGTCGCCTTCGGCGGTGATAACGATATTGCCTTTGCGTCCTTCGGTAAAGGTTTCGTCGTTGGAGGCGACCTTAATCAGCAAATCGGCGCTGCCTGTTCCGTGTGCCGGAAAGCCGTCGATATTTCTCGACACCTTAATCCAGTCTTTGTCGGCGACGGCGCTCCACAGCCCGCCGGCGGTTTCGGTAACGGCGCGGGTTTCTACCTTTTCGTCCGAAACGGTGAAATCAATTTGAGCGCTGTTTACCTGAACGTTTGCCTTGATTTTGTTATAATCGTGGGTAGGCAATTTGCTGCAGCCGGCAACGATGCCAATTGCTGCAACTGTCAATAAATAATAAACTATCTTCATTTTTATCTATTTTTGAGGTTTAACATTATTTTGCCCAGAACAGTTTTTGATAATAGGCTGTCGGGGTCTCTTCTCTGTCGATGTTCGGGTTGACGCTCCATTCGGCGGCTGGCACAATGAAGCGATGTGGAACATTGGGGCAGGTCAGCGACGTTGTTGTGGGATAATGCAAGGCAGGATAGCCGGTGCGACGGATAGTATTCCACGACTGTATTGAGTTGATGATGCTGAAATGCAGCCATATCTGCTCGTAGATTACTTCCAGTTTGTTGCTGTTGCTGTCCCATTTACCGGAGGCAAAGGCTTCAATTGCCGCGTCGGTCCATGCCGACATATCAACTTTGGGGCTTCGGGCAAGCGTGGCGTCGGAAGCGGTGCTGTTGGTATTCATTTTGGCATACAGTTTGACCGATTCTTTTACGCCTTTCACAAATTCGGCTTTGGCGTCGCCGCTCACCAGCGTTCTCACTATGGCTTCGGCTCGGTAGAAAGCAATTTCCGACGGGGTTACAATAAATCCTTCCGTGTTTTTGTTATCCACAAATGTGGCTTCGTTCAGGTTGGAGTATTGGCAGATATTGTTATCTACTCCCGTGCCAGCCATCAGGGCTTCGGTAACGGCGGGCGAGTCGTGCGTATCGACGCCCACGCGCTGCCCTTTTTTAGGTCCGCCGTGCACGGCGTCGTAGATCAGTTCCAGACGGGGGTCGCCCTGCAAGCGGTCGATCATTGCTTTGGATGCAGCGCGAAGGTTTCGCCAACCACCGTAATCAAGTCCGTCGTTAATCCCGTCGAATCTGTCCCAGTTAAATTCGCCTTCTCCGCGACGGATGAGTTTAATCATATCGTCCGTGCCGCGAACAACCGGTTTGCCTGTTCCGCCAAGGATTTCTTTGATAACGGTTTCGCCTTTGGCTTTGAGGTCGCCCTGCGAGGAGACGCGCACTGCGGCACGCAGGCGAATGGAGTTGGCATATTTGGTCCACTTGCCCATATCGCCGTCGTTGATAAAGTCCGATTCGGCGCTTATTTTCAGGTTGCCGGAGGCAAATTCGCTGCCAATAACGCCAAGGTCGTCGATAATCATTTCGTAGAGCGCCTTGTCGTCGTCGCGTTTGGGATAGACCACTTTACCGGTGATGCTCAATTGCCCTACTTCGGAGAATGGAATATCGCCAAAAGCGTCGAGAGTTTGGAGCACGCACTGATAGGTAAAAACCTTTGCTCCATAGTAGTATGGTTTAAAGGCTTCTTTTTTTGCCTCGTCGAGCTCGTTGTACAGTTTTTCCAGCACTTTGAACTGCACGAGCGTTTTCTGGCATTTGATCCAGGCTTCGTCGGTATAGGGCGAAAATCCGCCTTCGTAGATTCGGGGTCCTGTAACGCTGCCCCAAGTTTGGCACACAGGTCCGATATTTTGACTGTCGTATCCAAAGAAACGCCAGTACGAATTTTTCACAAATTCATGTCCGGCCATCAATACTCCGGTCATCATTTTGTCGATAGAGGCTGTTGCCACCTTCGAGGGGTCGGCATACTTATCGTTGAAAGCCTCGTCGCTGCACTGCGAAAACATGAGTGTTGCAGCGAGCATTATTATTACAGTATATTTAAATTTCATATCTTATCGATTTAAAACTATTCAACATATAAATTAAAAACTTGCACGGAGCGAGAGCCCCACTGTACGTGTGGTTGCGGATGTTCCGTTAATCCACGACTGCCGTATCCACGAGGTTCCGTCGGTGGCTTCGGCGTCGAGCATGGGCATGTTTTTGAAAACATAGAACAGATTTCGTCCGAAGACGGAAACGCTGAGGTTTCGGCAACCGATTTTAGAATAAATCGACGCCGGCAATTGGTAGCTGAGGCTCACTTCGCGCAGTTTCATGTACGAATTGTCGAAAATTCCATGTCGCATATCGCCGTTGCCCCACTGGTACATGTTCTGATAATACGAGCTGACGGGGACGATTTTGGTATTCTCCTGTCCTGCAGCGTTCACTCCGTCGAGCACAATACCGTCGTGGAGTATTGTTTCGCCGTTGGGACCCTGCGCGTCGCTGTGCTGCGCCTGCCTAATATTGTCATAAGTAACATTATTGTGCAGGAAATAATAAGCCAGCCCGCCGTGCGCTTCGTCGCGATGGTTGAGCGATTCGGGGTTTGTACCCATCACCATCGAATATTTGTGTCCCCAGCTCATTATTTTACCTCCAAGCCGGAAGTCAAACAAAAAGTCGAGAGCAAGGGCTTTGTACGACAGGGTGCTGCCGATACCGCCAATAGCGTCGGGCATCACATTGCCAACGCAAACTCTGTCCGATTTGTTGATAATATAAGCCGAGCCGTCGTCGGCAACAACATCTCTACCATTGAGTGTTTGAGGAATATAGGTATAAATATCGCCCATTGGTCTGCCAACCACCGAGCGCACATGCACCATTCCATTGCCGCCTTCGTCGGGACCTTCGTTGCGCATAAAGTCAGTACCGTCGTTGAGTTTCACAACTTCGTTGCGGTTGAATGCGTAGTTAAAGCGCAAATCCCAGCGGAAATCGGTGGTTTGTATCGGCGTGCCGTTCAGGGTCAGTTCAACTCCGTAGTTTTTCAGCTCGCCCACATTCATCAGCATCGAAGTTGCGCCAACCGACTGTGGCAGCGAGGTATTCAGAATTTGATCGACAATGCGGTTGTTGTAGTACGATACTTCAAATCCCAAGCGGTTTTTAAAGAAACGGCTTTCCAAACCGAGTTCATATTCGTATTTGGTTTCGGGGCGGATATTTTCGTTTCCGTACGAACTTGGGAGTTGGTTGTAGATAAATCCCGCGTTCATATTCTGGTCGTAGGCAACGTTGGCGGCGTATGCGTCGGGAGCGTTACCCACAACGCCATACGAGAGCCTCAGTTTGCCGTAGTTATACCATTCGGGCAGGATATTCTGCATCGTTTCGGTATAGATCCAGCTGGCATTGACCGAAGGATAGACGTAGGTATTGTTGCCCTTGCTCAGGGTGGAAGTTTTTTCCCTGCGGATTGTTCCTTCGAGATACAGAGCATTGGCATACGAAACGCCCAGAGTGGCAAAGGCGGCGGTTTTCAGCAGATCCATTTTGTCCTGCCAATAGCGTGGCGTCCGTCTGCTTGCGTTGATATGAAACCAGTTTTCGGTCGATAGTCCGCCTTCGGTTCTCAGGCGTGTACCGCGCACGGATTCGTTTCGAGCCTGCAAGCCGATATTTGCCGTGAGAGCAATCTGTTCGGTCAGATTGCGGTCGAACATCAGCATCAGGTCGCCATAATAAATTTCGTAACTTTTTTTCTGCATATCGTATTCGCCTTCCGGTTCGGTAGGATAGAGCAGAATGGGTTTAACGGTTGCTCTTTTTCGTTCGATATTTTCGGAAGTCAGGTCGGTTGAAACCCGTCCGCGCAGCGTCAATCCTTCAACAA
The DNA here is from genome assembly GCA_031279695.1 of Prevotellaceae bacterium. Lineage (GTDB taxonomy): Bacteria > Bacteroidota > Bacteroidia > Bacteroidales > UBA932 > JAIRLF01. The sequence goes on from JAITIA010000074.1 coordinate 25,524, forward strand.
TATCCCAGCTTGGAGCAACGCTCGAAATCAGACGGTTGTTTATTTCGTCCTGATTATCGGCAAGAATAGGCCAGAGATAATTGTTCATGGCGGCGCTGAAGGGGATATTGTAGGCAAACGATTCGTTGGGCGTCAGGGTGAGCGAGCCTTTTGTTACGTTGCGGTATCCCATGCTGGTAACGGTCATATCCTGCAACAGAGCCATATCGTCGAACGAGCCTGCTATTCCTCCATACGAGGTCAGCATCCAATTAATATGGTACGGGCGGTTGTGGATATTCTGGCGGATATAGTTTGCCGTATAGTCGATATTCAAATTTTTCAGGATTTTGATATTTCCCACCAAGTTGAAATTATGTTTGGCATAACTGCTGTTAATCTGGTTGGGCGTATCATCGACATAAATATAGGAGAAACGGTTGTTACTCCGTTCGCCTCCGTGAGCAATGGCAATATTGTAGTTTTGATTGAAGCCTGCACGGAAAACGTCTTCCCAAGGCGAGTTAGTAATTGCCTCATATTTGCGCACCTTACCGTCCCAATACAGCACCTCGCTACCGTCGTATTTGGGTCCGAAGTTCACGGCGTCGTCCTTATAAACGCTTTTATAGATTTTGCCGTCCTGCGAACGCTGAACAAAGCCGCCGCTAACCAGTTCGTAAGCGCCGCGGTCGAGCGTTTTGGCGCCGGGACCGTATTCGGTCTGTACTTGCGGCAAGTAAGCCACAAAATTACCGGTGAGCGTGGCGTTGAAATCGACCTTCACTCCCTGTCCGCGATTGCGTTTGCTGGTAACCAGAATAACGCCGTTGGCGGCTTCCGAGCCGTAGAGAGCCGTTGCCGACGCGCCTTTGAGAATCGAAATACTTTCAACGTCTTCGGGGTTGATATCGATAATACCGTTACCCTGAATGCGGTCGTTGTCCCAGCCGCGACTGGTTTTGTTTTCGTCTTCGCCGTTGTTGGCGTTACCATTGCGCACCGGCACGCCATCGACCACCAGCAGAGGCTGGTTGTTGCCCGTAATGGAGCTCAGTCCGCGCACGGTCATCGACACTGCGGAGGTGTTGCCCCCCGGAGCCGCCTGAATCCTTACGCCGGCAGCTTTTCCATAGAGAGCGCTGGCAAAGTTGGGAGCGCCAACCTTCACCAAATCTTTCGAATCGATGGTGCTGACGGCATAGCCCACTTTGCGGGTATCTTTTTTGATACCCAGAGCGGTTACAACAACTTCGCCGAGGCTGGTTGTTTCTTCTTCAAGACTGATGTTGATAACGGTGCGTCCACCAACGGCGGCGTCCTGACTAAGGTAACCTATAAAGGAAATTTCCAGCGTCGCGCTGTTGTCGGAAACTGTAATCGAATAGTTTCCATTGGCGTCGGTTACCACTCCGTTGGTTGTTCCTTTCACAACCACCGAAGCGCCGGTAAGCGGTGCGCCCGCTCCGTCGGTAACTTTGCCTGTAATGTTTCCCTGAGCATACAAGAAAACCGAACAGCCGCACATTATTACTGTCATTGTTAATCGATGCAGCATGTTCCCACTAAATAATTTAAACTTTTGTCTCATTTTTTTTAATTACGTTAATTTTTAAATTTTTCTACTAATGTTTTAAATTTCTTTTTCAACAATCTTATTGTTGATTCAATTTTACGTTTTTACGTTTGTTGATACTTCCTTCTACATAGGCACAATATTTTAAATGGGTGATACAATAAAAAAAAATCCGAAAAACTTCCTTTATGGAAATTTTTCGGAATAGATATGTCAATAATATAAAAATTCTTGCGAAAAAAGACTGTCCAAAATGGGCTAACTGCCTGATTACCTCTCTCTCTCTCTCTCTCTCTCTCTCTCTCTCTCTCTCTCTCTCTCTCTCTGGGTCGCTACATGCAAATACAATGCCATAATTTGAAATCCAAAGAGTTACAAATCCGGCAAAAAGCATAAAATATGTCATTAATATATTCACAATCATCTATTTAAATTTATAATACATTTTTTCAGTTTTCTATACATTTTTATCAATGTTTTTACAACATTTACGAGTGCAAAGGTAAGCGCTTTTTTTATTCTGACAAATTTTTTGAGAAAAAAAGTTTGAGAAAATTTAAGAAGATATGGGTTGGAGGCTGATTATAAGAACGGAAGATGAGGAAAATAATCCAAAGCGCTTCGCAGAAGGCTGCACCATTCGCCTTATAAATTAAAAATTACGAATTAAAAATTACGAATTAGTGGCTAAATCTTTTTTTGAGGTGCTATTGATTTATGCAGAAAACTCCGCTATGTCCAAAGTCCCGCAGGGACGGCACTTTAATAACCGCTGGCTTTAGCCTGCGGAAGGCGACTACCTCTACGTTCTCACCTGAAAGTCCCGCAGGGACGGCACTTTAAATCAACAAATTCCACATTCCGTCCCTGCGGGACGGTGGTTGCGTGTATCCGAGTTTTCGGACAGACACTATTTATTTTTAATTCTTAATTCTTAATTTAAATGGATAAAACTATACTCGAACAGGTTTTAAGGGAGGAAATTATGGAAATCCTTTCGTTGCCTGTTATAACAACTGTGAGAGAGACAATTGAGGAAAAAAACATTCGCGCATACATAATTGGCGGATTTGTGAGAGATTTGATTTTGCAGCGCAAATCGAAAGACATTGATATTGTTGTTGAAGGCAGCGGAATTGATATTGCCCAAACTGTTGCTGCTAAACTGAATACGGGCGTCAATGTGTTCAAAAATTTTGGCACGGCAATGATCAAAACCCCCGATGTGGAAATTGAATTTGTTGGCGCTCGAAAAGAATCGTACAGGCGGGAATCGCGCAAGCCGATTGTTGAAACCGGTACTCTGGAAGACGATCAGAACAGGCGGGATTTTACAGTCAATACACTGGCAATCAGCCTTAATGCTAATGACGCGGGATGCATTGTCGATCCCTTCGACGGAATAACCGATATGGAGAAAAAACTGATACGCACGCCGCTCAATCCCGATATAACTTTTTCCGACGACCCTCTGCGGATGCTGCGTGCAATACGTTTTGCGTCGGTACTCGATTTTTGCATTGTGGACGAAACTTTTGACGCCATCCAACGAAATGCCGAACGTATTGCGATAGTATCAAAAGAACGTATCTGCGATGAAATCAACAAAATAATACTTTCAAACAAGCCTTCGACCGGTTTTTTGCTGCTGGCGCAGTCGGGGCTGTTGAAACTTGTTTTTCCTCAATTGATGCTCTTGCAGGGCGTTGAATCGAAAAACGGAAAAAAACACAAGGACAATTTTGAACACACTCTGCAAGTCCTTGATAATGTCGCTCTTAAATCCGATAATCTGTGGCTTCGATGGGCGGCTTTGCTGCACGATATCGCCAAACCGGCAACAAAAAAATTCGACGACAGTGTGGGCTGGACTTTTCACGGACACGAATTTCTCGGCTCGAAAATGGTGCCCGGAATATTCAAGTATTTAAAACTGCCTCTCAACGACAAAATGAAGTATGTTCAGAAACTTGTCGCACTCCATTTGCGTCCCATAATCCTTGCACAGGAAGAAGTTACGGACTCGGCTGTGCGCCGTTTGCTTTTCGACGCCGGCGAGGATATTGACGACCTGATGATGCTCTGCGATGCGGATATTACTTCAAAAAACAGGAAAACGGTGGATAAACATCTGAATAATTTTCAACTTGTTAGAACAAAATTGAAGGAAATCGAAGAAAAAGATTCGATTCGCAACTTTCAGCCTCCCGTTTCCGGAGAAATTATAATGCAAGTCTATAATCTTCAGCCAAGTCGCGAAGTTGGCATAATAAAAAATGCTATCAAAGAGGCTATTCTCGACGGAGTTATAAAAAACAACTACGAGGAAGCTTACAAATTGATGCAAATGGAAGCCGAAAAACTCGGATTGACACAGATATCCGACGGAGGAATTTAATTTACCGGCAAATTATTGGAAATTCTACATATTAAAACGATAAATAGTGTCTGTCCGAAAACTCGGATACACGCAACTGCCGTCCCGTCAGGGACGGAATGTTGGTAGAAAACGCAAGCCTGACATCGCAAACACTCGCAGGCATTAAAAACTAAAAATTTCAGCCCAATGTCATCGGATTTTTTATCTTTTGCCCATCATTGAGCATAAACCGTTCGACCCTCAAATATATGGATTTATATAATTTTATTGATACAAAATTCAAGCAAAATTTGCTGTTTCAAAAAAAAACCGTAATTTTGTGCCTTTATTTTTAATAAATAATTGTTGATGAAAAGAATTAGAAGTAAACACAATCGCTTGACGATTGAAATAAAAATACATCACATTAATTAATTTTATATTTGACATGAAGAATAAATATATCTTATCGTTCGATGCCGGAACAACAAGTTCGCGAGCGATTGTATTCAACAGCAAGGGCGAAGCCTGCTCGATTGCGCAAAAAGAATTTGCTCAGATTTTCCCGCACAACGGCTGGGTCGAGCACGACCCTTACGAAATATGGTCGTCGCAGGCAGCCGTGGCAGCCGAAGCAATCACCAAAATTGGCATCAACGGGACAAATGTTGCCGCCATTGGCATCACCAATCAGCGGGAAACCACGCTGGTATGGAATCGGGCAACGGGCGAACCGCTCTACAACGCCATTGTGTGGCAGGACAGACGCACCGCCGAATACTGCGACCAACTGAAAACCGACGGTCTGCTGCAAACCGTGCGCAACAAAACGGGGCTCATTATCGACGCCTATTTCAGCGCAACAAAAATCAAATGGATACTCGACAACGTGGAAGGCGCCCGAGCCCAAGCCGAACGGGGCGAACTGGCTTTCGGAACAGTCGATACCTGGATTGTGTGGCAACTGACAAAGGGCGAAGTGCATGTAACCGACATCTCAAACGCCTCCCGCACAATGCTCTTCAATATTCATACTCAGGAATGGGACGACGATTTGCTGAAATTGTTCGATATTCCCCGCAGCGTACTGCCCGAAGTAAAAGCCTCGTCCGAAATATACGGATACACCACCACCACCATTTTTGCCTCGCGCGTGCCGATTTCCGGAATTGTGGGCGACCAACAAGCGGCTCTGTTTGGGCAAATGTGCATCGAACCCGGAATGGTGAAAAACACATACGGCACTGGTTGCTTTATACTTATGAACACGGGCGATAAACCCGTTACCTCAGCCAACAACCTGGTGGCAACAGTTGCATGGAAGCAAAACGGAGTAACCACCTACGCACTCGAAGGCAGTATCTTTGTGGGCGGCGCTATTGTTCAGTGGTTGCGCGACGGCTTGAAAATCATCTCTTCATCGTCGGAAATCGAACAGCTGGCATTGCAGGCATCCGACAATGGCGGCGTATATTTTGTGCCCGCACTCACAGGGCTGGGCGCTCCCTACTGGGACCAGTATGCGCGGGGAATGATTGTAGGGCTGTCGCGCGGCTCAACAAACGCACACATCGCGCGAGCCGCACTCGAAGGCATTGCCTATCAAACAATGGACGTGGTACATGCCATGACTTCCGATGCCGGAATCGGGCTCAAAGAACTGCGAGTCGATGGCGGCGCGTCCCGCAACAATCTGCTGATGCAGTTTCAGGCAAACGTGCTGGGAAAAACAGTTATCCGCCCGCAAACGGTTGAAACAACAGCGCTTGGCGCAGCATACATGGCCGGACTTGCGGTGGGATACTGGGGCAGCGTCGAATCGATACGCAAACAGTGGCACGTTGAAGCAAAATTTGAACCCGATACAGATTTCGACATCGAAAAAGCCGAAAAAAATTGGGCAGACGCCGTTGGCAGATCGCGGTCGTGGCTCAAACCGTAAACGGAAAATTATAAATATTATATAACTTTATTATGGGAAAAGACATTTTATTTGAATTTATAGGAACGGCAATACTGATTGTGCTTGGCGAAAGTATCAATGCCAACGTCAGTCTGAAAAAAACCTTCGGCAATGCTTCCGGATGGATTGTGATTACCGTTGGATGGGGCTTGGCAGTCTTTGTTGCCGCCTATATCTCAGCGCCTTATTCGGGAGCGCATCTGAATCCCGCACTCACGCTCGGACTTGCCGCCACAGGACTGTTCAAAGGCTCGATTGCCGGATACATTGCCGCTCAGATGCTTGGCGCAATAACAGGCGCCTGTCTGGTTTTTCTGATGTACAAACCGCATTTCGATATCGAGGAAAATGCCGACGCCAAACTGGGAATATTTGCCACATCGCCAGCAATACCCTCGCTGTTTTCCAATTTTTTGAGCGAATTTATCGGCACCTTCCTGCTGGTTTTTGGCGTACTGATGGTGGGCGGCGCACAAATCGACGGACCCTTGCCCGTTGGTCTGCTGATTGTTGTAATCGGCATGTCCATTGGCGGCTCAACAGGATACGCCATCAATCCGGCACGCGACCTGGGTCCGCGAATTGCTCACGCACTGCTGCCAATCAAAGGAAAACGCGACAGTAACTGGCAATATTCATGGCTGCCCGTCGTTGCGCCAATATGCGGAGCGCTTGCCGCCGCCGGACTGTTTTTAGTGATTAGTGATTAGTGATTAGTGATTAGTGATTAGTGATTAGTGATTAGTGATTAGTGATTAGTGATTAGTGATTAGTGATTAGTGATTAGTGATTAGTGGATTGCGGCGGCATAAGGTTTCGCTATTCATTAATCGTAAATCAAAAATCGTAAATCAAAAATCGTAAATCGTAAATCAAAAATGAAAAATACGGTTATTATTGTTGCCGGAGGACGGGGCAAACGCATGGGTAACGATATTCCCAAACAGTTTCTGCTTCTCAACGGTATGCCTGTGCTGATGCGCACTGTTGAACGGTTTTACTGCTTCGACAGCGGTATAAAAATCATCATCGCCCTGCCTGCCGACCAAATTCCGACTTGGGAAAATCTGTGTCGCCAACATCGGTTCGACATTGCACATCACATAGTTGAGGGCGGACATGAACGCTTTCACTCGGTGAAAAATGCTTTGACACTGGTCGATGCCAACGAACTTGTGGCTGTACACGACGGCGTGCGCCCCCTTGTTTCGACAGAAACCATAAGCCGCTGCTTTGAAAAAGCCCGACAAACGGGCGCCGCTATTCCCGTCCTCGATATGACGGAATCGCTGCGATATTTTGAAACGCCCAACAGCCATCGGGCAGTGGACAGAAACAGATATAAAGCGGTTCAGACGCCTCAGATATTCCGTTCCGATATACTTGTATCAGCATATACTCAGCCATATAACCCGCAGTTTACCGACGACGCTTCGGTGGTAGAACAGTATGGACATCCGATAGCCACTGTCGAAGGAAACAGAGAAAATATTAAAATAACAACCGCTTTTGATATGAATATTATACGTATGCTGACGGACGACAAACAAATGCGGCAAAATTGACAAATCGGACAGCGTGATAATGAGGTTGTGTTAAACAGGTTATTCCCGTGCTACTGAGGTTGTTTTGTTAAGAAAATCAGGTAAAAATCAGGTTTTGAAACAGGCAACAATCAACTAATTGGCTAAATCTTTTTTTGAGGTGTTACTGATAAAAATTGTCGGAACTGTGATTTTAAGGTGATTTTAATGATTTTTGTGATTGCGGGCGGCGATTGTCTGAACCTTGATTTTCTTGATTTTCTTGATTGGCATGATTTGTTTGCGTTGATTGTC
>JAITIA010000209.1 GCA_031279695.1 Prevotellaceae bacterium
GAACTTTGTGCCCTTTGTGGGAGAAAAAAATATAAAAAAGAACTTTGTGCCCTTTGTGGGAGAAAAAAATATAAAAAAGAACTTTGTGAACTTTGTGGGAGAAAAAAATATAAAAAAGAACTTTGTGCCCTTTGTGGGAGAAAAAACAAAGAAAACTTTGAGGGAAAAATAAACTCAAAATTAATCATTAAAATGAATATACTTGAAACAAAAGAGATTGTAAAACAGTATTCCGGGCATTTGGCGCTCGACAGGGTGAGTATCGCTGTTCGTCGTGGCAGCATTTTTGGTTTGCTGGGTCCGAACGGAGCAGGGAAAACCACTTTGTTGCGGATAATCAACAATATAACAGCGCCCGATTCGGGGACGTTGCTTTTCAACGGCGCCGCTCCGCAGCCGGAATATACTCGCAGTATTGGTTATATGCCCGAAGAACGCGGGTTGTACCGTAAAATGAAAGTTGGCGAACAAGTTGTGTATCTTTCCTGTTTGAAAGGACTGTCGCCGCGCGAAGCAATGGACGGAGCAAAACTCTGGTTCAAAAAATTTGGAATACAAGGCTGGTGGAACAAAAAAGTTGAAGAACTGTCGAAAGGCATGGCGCAGAAAATACAGTTTATTATTACGGTGATACACAAGCCCGAACTGCTGATTTTTGACGAGCCATTCAGCGGTTTCGACCCCGTGAACGTCCAAGTTCTGAAAAACGAAATTTTGACGCTCCGCGAACAGGGCTGTACAATAATTTTTTCGACCCACAATATGGAATCCGTCGAAGAACTGTGCGACGATATTGCACTGATAAACAAATCGAAATGCGTGTTGCAGGGCAGTATCGACGAAGTGCGGCGCAGTTATAGTTCCAGCATATTTAAAATCGCTTTCAGAGGCATGCCTTCGGATATCGAAACGCTGGTAACTGAATTTGGCGAACTGCTGGAAATCAATCAAAAAACACAAATAACCGAGATGAAAATTCGCTCCGACAACGGCAATAAACTGCTGGCAGCAATCCTGCCAAAAGTCGAAATCGTAGAATTTAGCGAATCAATTCCCGCAATGAACGATATTTTTATTGCAACAGTAAAATGATTTACGATTTACGATTTGAGAATTATTTTCAATCAAAGATATTAATCACTAATAATTAATCACTAATCACTAAAAATTAATCATAAAAAAATGCGCAACGATATTCATAAAATTCTTGTTATCAGGCTTTCGGCAATGGGCGATGTGGCAATGACCGTTCCGGTGCTGCAATCTTTTGTGGACACTTATCCTCAGATAAAACTCTCGGTACTGTCGCAGAAAAGATTTGCACCTTTTTTTGTATCCACAGGCTTGCATTTCATTGGTATAGACCTGAAATACTACGAGGGGCTGAGAGGTTTGTACAGCCTGTTCAAAATACTTCGCAAGGAACGTTTCGACCTCGTTCTCGACCTGCACGATGTGCTGCGTAGCAATGTGTTGAGATTTTTTTTCCGACTTGTTGGACGCAAAGTGCTTGTTATCGACAAGGGTCGCAGGGACAAGCGGGCGCTGACACGCCAAAACAACAAGATACTGAGACCTTTGCGTACAACCGTCGATCGCTATGCCGACGTGTTTCTCCGCGCCGGTTTTGAACTCAATTTGTTGAAACTCGATACTCCCGTCCAGCATTTTGAACTCGAAGAGAAAATTGCCGCCATCCTGCCCCGCAACAATGCAATATGCATAGGGATAGCGCCTTTTGCTGCATACAAAGGAAAAATCTATCCGCCCGAAAAAATGATGCACGTACTGGAAACATTGTCGAACAAAGGATTTCATCTGTTTCTGTTCGGTGGTACGGACAGCGAAAAAAACCGGCTACAGGAATGGGAAAGTAAACTGCCTCACTGCCTTTCGATTATCGGACGGTTTACGCTCAGAGAAGAACTGCTGCTGATTAGCAAACTGAATCTGATGATTTCGATGGATTCTGCCAACATGCATCTCGCCTCGCTGGTCGGCACGCCGGTAGTGTCAATCTGGGGCGCAACGCATCCATACGCCGGATTTACAGGCTGGCAACAGTCGCCCGACAATATCGTTCAGGTCGATATGCCTTGCCGTCCCTGCTCCATTTACGGTAATAAACAGTGCCACCGTCACAATCACCCCTACGCTTGTATGCACGAAATAGAGCCGGCATCAATCGTTGAAAAAATAATGACGATTTTAGATTTATGATTTACGATTTATGATTTACGATTTTAGAATTAAATAAAAATTAAATAAAAATTATTATGAAATATACAGTATTATTTATTGCAGTTGCGCTGATTTGCGGCTGTGATTCAAGCAAAAAGTCGAATATCGACGGCGCTACACAGATGTATATCGACCCTCAGAAAGCCGAAAGTATTAAAGTGGGCGATTATTTCAAATACGCCTCGTTTATTCCGCTGGAAACGACCGACGACAATCTGATTGCGTATATTGGGAAGGTGCAGTTTTATAACTCGCAGATATACGTTATGGACGGAAAGCAGAAAAGCATCTTTATTTTTGATAAGGACGGTAAATATCTGCGTAAAATATTCCGGCACGGTCAGGGACCGGAAGAATATGTCTATCTGGATGATTTTACCATTGATCCCGCAACCGGAAACATCAGGATTTATGACGGATCATCGGATTTTGTGCTGGACTACACCGGTGATGGCGCTTTTATCGGCAAACGGAAAGCCTCCAAAGGCTTCAGCTTCGCACGCATGAAAAATAACCGCACGCTGATTTATACCCAGCAAGAGTGCGACAGCGGCTTTTATAATGTACACATTGTCGATGAAGATTTTGTCCTTACGGATGTCTTTCTGCCATTCCACAAACAGATGCGGGGACGGATGTATTTAGTAGGAAAAACAAGAAACATACTTTCCGAATACAGCGACACAATATATATAATGCGTCCTTTAGGCGATAAAATATATGTCTATGACGCAGGGTCGAACACCGTAAAATGTAAATACCAAATAACCGTTGAGGGCGAGCCCGACGGTTTTCTTGACCCAAATGCCGGCGAAAACGAGGCAAAAGCATATCTCGCAAAACTGGATAATCATGAAGTAAGTTTTGGAATATACGGTTTCCACAAAATAAACTCTCTGGTATTTTTCAGTTATTCGGGTAAAAGGGACTTCTTCTGTATCTACAACGAACAGACGGGTAAAGTAATCTGTAACAAAAATCCGCAGGATGAAAACGGATTGAGGTTTCAGCCCGCCGTATATTGGACTGACGGTGAACGCCAAATAATGAATATTATCGAAATAACCGATGTGAAACAAATAATTGCCGACACGGACAACGCCAGTCCCGTTCTCAAAGAAATCAGCAAGGCAGTGAAGGACGACGACGCTAACCCAATTCTGGTGTTTTATGAGGTGGTGATTAATGATTAGTGTTTCGCCGTCGGACAGGCTGAGCATGAAAGTCCCGTCGCTGCATACTGGCTTTTCAATCCACACAAATAAAACACAGATTATCACACTGTAATGTCAAAACATTATCGAAATAAAGCAATGAAAATAACATTTTTGGGAACGGGAACTTCGCAGGGCGTGCCGGTGATCGGATGCCGGTGCGAGGTGTGCAAATCGCTGGACGAAAGAGATAAACGTCTGCGTTCGTCGGCGCTGATTGAGATCGAAGGCAGAAATATTCTGATTGACGCAGGTCCCGATTTTCGACAGCAACTGCTGAGAGCCGGCGTATCAAATCTGGACGCTATCCTGCTGACACACGAACACAAAGACCATATCGGAGGCTTGGACGATGTGAGGGCTTTGAACTATATATCCGGTTGTCCTGTTGATATATACGCCGAAAACAGAACGCTGAAAGCTGTCCGTGCCGAATATTCATACGCTTTTGAGAAAAATCCCTATCCGGGAACCCCGGAAATGAACTTGCTCGAAATATCATGTAATGAAGACTTTGCGGTTGGCAAAATAAATATCGTCCCCATAAGAGCCTTGCATTGCCGGCTGCCGGTGATTGGCTATAGAATCGATAACTTTGTGTATATCACCGATGCAAACAGCATCGACAAAACAGAAATGAACAAGATGAAAAACTGCGATGTGCTGGTAATAAACGCTCTCCGCAAAACAACGCATCTCTCGCATTTTACGCTGGCTCAGGCTCTGGAAATTGCCCGGACGGTTGAGGCTAAACAAACGTATTTCACGCACATATCGCACCAGATGGGGCTGCATGCTGCGGAAGAAAAACACCTGCCCGCAAATGCCCGTTTTGCATACGACGGACTGATTGTCGAAATTTGACAGCCCCGACGCCGGAGAAATATTTTGATAAACAGATGGAAAATCGATGTAAAATATCGGCTGCAAATTCGGAAATAAACCCGCCTTATAACCCTGTAATTCATATAGATTACAATTTCGATTGTCGCCAACTCATAAATTATGTTTACCTTTGCGGCGCGAAAAAATTAAGATTTTTATGACAAAAGAGATTTCTTCAAAATACAATCCTTCTGAGGTTGAGGATAAATGGTATGATTACTGGATGCGCTGCGAACTGTTCCGGTCGATACCCGACGAGCGCGAGCCCTACACCATAGTCATTCCACCGCCCAATGTTACAGGCATTTTGCACATGGGACACATGCTGAACAACACCATTCAGGACATCCTTGTGCGCCGCGCAAGAATGGCGGGCAAAAACGCCTGCTGGGTACCCGGCACCGACCACGCCTCGATTGCTACCGAAGCCAAAGTGGTAACAAAACTCGCCGAACAGGGCATCAAAAAATCAGACCTTAGCCGCGAAGAATTTCTCGAACATGCTTGGGAATGGACACGCAAACACGGCGGCATCATTCTCGAACAGCTGAAAAAACTCGGCTGCTCGTGCGATTGGGACAGAACGGCGTTCACTATGGACGAAAAACGCTCGGAAAGCGTGATAAAAGTTTTCTGCGATTTATACGAAAAAGGACTGATTTACCGAGGCGTACGAATGGTGAACTGGGATCCCAAAGCACTCACCGCACTCTCCGACGAAGAGGTGAATTATAAGGAGCAGCAGGGTAAAATGTATTATTTGCGCTATCGCCTTGTTGATGAGGGCAATAAAGATGAAACAGAAGTTGTAAATATCGATAATAATTCAATAGAAAAAATTATTTCCGCTTCGCCAGCCGCTATGCCTGTCAGCACGGAAACTGTTTCTCAAATCGTTGAAAAAACGCTTGCCGAATTTCAAACGCAATTAAATGGTTTTGATAAAGAAAAGTCGGGAAAAATCGAATCCATGCTTAAAGATTTGGCAGAGAAAACGGTTGTAGAAACAATGGGACTTTAGCCTGCAGCAACGTCTCTTCGTTGCGACGGGGTTGTGCCGCGTCTCTTGATACATACATGTTGTGGGGGCGCAAGTTGGGTTAGTGATTAGTAACATATCGTGCGCAGCCAATTAATCACTAATCCCTAAACGTTAATCACTAATCAGGATATTTTACTGAAATCCTTCAATGCCGCCTGACGGTTGAGGCTGATTTTCAGGATACGGTTATCTTCGCTGTCGAGATTGGGGTCGTCGGCGAGAATGGCTTCGGCAATTTTGCCGACGGCTTCGAGCAGCTCGCCGTCCTCGCGCAAATCGGCGATATTGAGTTTAAAAGGAAGTCCGCTTTGCTGAGTACCTTCGATATCGCCCGGTCCGCGCATTCTCATATCTTCTTCGGCAATCTTGAAGCCATCCGAAGTTTCGACCATAAGTTTCAGTCGCCGTCGTGCTTCCTGACTTAGTTTGTAATCAGCCATCAGGATACAGTACGACTGGTCGGCGCCTCTGCCAACGCGGCCGCGCAACTGATGCAACTGCGACAGTCCGAAACGTTCGGCGCTTTCGATAACCATCACCGAAGCGTTCGGAACGTTCACTCCTACTTCTATAACCGAGGTGGCAACCATAATCGTAGCCTTTCCGTCAACAAAGAGTTTCATCGAAAAATCCTTGTCGACGGCTTTCATTTGCCCGTGAACGACAACCGTTGCGTATTCCGGCGGCGGAAATGCGCGAACGATGCTTTCGTAACCGTCTTCGAGATATTTGTAATCCATCTTTTCCGACTCTTTAATAAGCGGATAGACAACATATATTTGCCGTCCGAGCGCAATCTGCTCCTTCATGAAACCAAAAAGCCGCAGTCGTTTGCTGTCGTTGAACAGCAGTGTTTGCACGGGTTTCCTTCCGGGAGGCAGCTCGTCGATTATGGAGATATTGAGATCGCCGTAAACGGTCATTGCCAGAGTTCTGGGGATAGGCGTGGCAGTCATGACAAGCACATGAGGGATGATTTCGGACTTTTCCCACAGTTTTGCCCTCTGCTCCACCCCAAAGCGGTGCTGCTCGTCGATAACGGCAAGTCCGAGTTTGTTAAAGCGCACATTATCTTCAATCAGCGCGTGAGTTCCGACAAGGATATTGATTTTGCCTTCAATCAGCGCGTCAAAAATCTCCCGTCGCTCCTTTTTCTTTGTCGAGCCGGTGAGCAGCGCCACATTCAGGTCGATATTTGTCAAAAAAGTTGTGATTGAATTAAAATGCTGCATGGCAAGGATTTCGGTGGGCGCCATAAGGCACGACTGGTATCCGTTGTCGGCGGCAATAATCATAACCATCAAAGCAACCAGCGTTTTACCGCTGCCCACATCGCCCTGCAAGAGCCGGTTCATCTGTTTGCCGCTGCCCATGTCCTGCCTCATTTCGCGGATTACCCGTTTCTGTGCTCCGGTCAGCGGAAAGGGAAGCTGCTCGTAGAAATGCTTAAACCGGTTGCCCACAACGGAAAAGACTATTCCGCGACTTATCTGTTTCTTTGCGTTGCGCCGATAGAGAATATCGAGCCGGATGAAGAAAAGTTCCTCAAATTTAAGACGTTTCCTTGCCTGAACAAGCAAATCGGCGCTTTGCGGGAAGTGAATGTTCAACAGCGCTTCGGGCAGCGGCAGCAGCCGATATTTGTTCAGCAACCGGTTGGGTAGCGTTTCGGGAATTTTCCCCACAACCATATTGAGCAGGTTGTACATTAGTTTGGTAAACAGTCGGTTGCCAACAATATTTCTGAGTTTTTCGGTCGATGTATATATTCCGCTGATGTTCCGGTTGAAAATTCCCTCCGTTTCCGTTTCCGGCTCGTTGATTTCGGGATGTACCATGTTGATTTCGCCGTTGAAAACCGTTGGACGCCCAAAAACGATATACTGTGTTGACGGCTTTATTCTGTCCTTTATCCAGGTCAGACCATTAAAAAAGACGAGATTGAAAGCGCCCGTTGCATCGGCAAATCTCAATATCATGCGTTTAGCGCCGCGTCCGCTGTTTTCGACACGTATTGAGACGATTTCGCCGCGCAACTGCACATACTGCATTTCCGGCGATATTTCCCTGACGGTGCAGAACTGTGTACGGTCGATATGACGGAAGGGAAAAAAATAGAGCAGGTCTCTGAACGTCGATATTTCAAGCTCAGCCGACAGCAGTTCCGCCTTTTTGGGTCCCACTCCGGGTAAAAATTTGATGTCGGTATTTAATATATCTTCCCTGAAATCCATGTTTATACAGTTATATAAAAGCGTTAATACATTTCGCAATTTCACCGCAAAAGTACAAAATATTTTGAATAGTGCAAACTTTTTTACGATATACGAGCAAAAAACGGGTTTAAAATCGGGCGATTTTTTCATTTTTTCGTAAAAAAGCATGTTTTTAGCCCTCTAAAACTGTTAATAAATGTTAATAAAATCGGGCTAAATTGTGAAAAATGCAGAATATTGTCAAAATGCCATTTTTGCATTAATCTTCTGTATTTCATGATATTAACCCCAGATGAGCATTTGTTCTTGTTTCATTTTTATGTTCTACAACATTTAAATTATGTTAAAAGGTTTTTTTTATTTCGAAAACCGCCTTACCTTTGCACTCGGAAATGATGATAGAATTAGATGTCAAAAACATGATTTACGAAGGTAAATCTGGAATGAATAAAAATAGATTAAATTAGGAATCAATAGTAATTCAATATTTCATAGTTTCATAGTTAATTAGTGTTCATCCCCCGTGTAGGAATCCCTTCCTGCACGGGGATTTTTTTTAGGTGTGGCGTTATTGCCTCATACATAGTGTCTGTCCGAAAACTCGGATACACTCAACCACCGTCCCATAGGGACGGAATGTTGGTAGAAAACGCAAGCCCAACCTCGCACCCACCGTCCCGTAGGGACGGAATGTGGAATTTGTTGATTTAATGTGCAGTCCCTGCGGGACTTGGGCTACGTGGCGGGGTCGCTGCCGGAGGCTAAAGCCACCGGTTAATAAAGTGTCG
>JAITIA010000212.1 GCA_031279695.1 Prevotellaceae bacterium
CCGCAGGGACGGAATGTTGGTAGAAAACGCAAGCCCCGCCTCGTAACCACCGTCCCGTAGGGACGGAATGTGGGATTTGTCGATTTTAATGTGCAGTCCCTGCGGGACTTTCCGCCGCAGGCATTAACTTTTTTAACCTATCAATCCGAAATCAAAAATCATCAATCCAAAATCATCAATCCAAAATCCAAAATCCAAAATCATCAATCAAAAATCCAAAATCATCAATCTAAAATCGTAAATCATCAATCCAAAATCGCAAATCATTTCATCACATTATCATGTATATATATCGATGTGGAAAAAATAATTTGGAAAAACGGGGTAAATGTTCATACCTTTGCCGCCTCAAAATAACTTATAAATTATAGTATTTATGAATTTGGAAAAACGTGTTTATTTTTTTGGTAACAAAACAGCCGAAGGAAACGGCACAATGAAAGAACTGCTTGGCGGCAAGGGCGCAAATCTTGCCGAAATGAATCTGGTGGGGGTGCCCGTACCTCCGGGATTTACTATCACAACCGAAGTTTGCAACGAATATTACAAATACGGTGAGGAAAAAATTATCGGTCTTATTAAAGACGAGGTTACGCAGGCTATGCTACAGGTTGAAGCCGCCGTTGACGGACCAAAATTTGCCGACAATACCAACCCGCTACTCGTTTCGGTGCGCTCCGGCGCCCGCGCTTCGATGCCCGGAATGATGGATACTATCCTCAATCTCGGTCTTAACGACGAGGTGGTGGAAGTGATTGCTCAAAAAAGCGGAAATCCACGCTTTGCTTGGGATTCGTATCGCCGCTTTGTGCAAATGTATGGCGATGTGGTGCTGGGACTGAAACCCGAAAATAAAAAAGACCACGATCCTTTTGAAGTAATTATCGACAGGATGAAAAAAAACAAGGGCGTTACGCTCGACACCGAACTCAGCGCCGACGATTTGAAGGAACTCGTGGCTCAGTTTAAAGCCGCTGTACGCGAAAAAACCGGAAACGACTTCCCTACCGACCCCTGGCAACAGTTGTGGGGCGCAATTATGGCAGTGTTTAATAGCTGGATGAACGACCGCGCTATTCTCTATCGCAAAATGGAAGGCATCCCCGCAGAATGGGGCACGGCGGTGAACGTGCAGGCGATGGTGTTTGGAAATATGGGCAATAACTCGGCTACGGGCGTCTGCTTCTCGCGCGACGCCGCTACGGGCGACGACCGCTTTGTGGGCGAATATCTTATTAACGCACAAGGCGAAGACGTGGTTGCCGGTATCCGCACGCCGCAGCAGATTACCCGCGAAGGCTCGCAGCGCTGGGCACAATTAGCAGGCGTGTCGGAAAGCGACCGCAAGTCGAAATACCCTTCGATGGAGGAGGCTATGCCCGAAATATACGACGACCTCTATTCTATCCGCACAAAACTCGAAAATCACTATAAGGACATGCAGGATATGGAGTTTACCGTCCAGGAAGGTAAACTCTGGTTTCTGCAAACACGCAACGGTAAGCGAACAGGCGCCGCTATGGTTAAAATTGCAATCGATATGCTGCATCAAGGTATGATTGACGAAAAAACCGCGCTGCTGCGTGTCGAACCAAACAAATTGGACGAACTGCTGCATCCGATTTTCGACAAAGCGGCTCTCAACAGCGCCCAAATTATTACCAAAGGATTGGCGGCCTCGCCCGGCGCGGCGTCGGGAAGAATTGTGTTCAACGCCGACGACGCCGTCGAATGGGCGGCGCGAGGCGAAACAGTTATCATGGTGCGTATCGAAACCTCGCCCGAAGACTTGGCAGGGATGGACAAAGCCGTTGGCATTCTGACCGCTCGCGGAGGAATGACCTCACATGCCGCCGTCGTTGCGCGTGGAATGGGCAAATGCTGCGTATCGGGAGCCGGCGAACTGAAAATCGACTACTCGGCGAAAACCATGGATGTGAACGGTAAAATATATAACGAAGGCGACTATATCTCGCTCAACGGCTCGACGGGCGAAATATACGAGGGCAAGGTAGCAACGAAGGAAGCCGAACTCGACGCCGACTTTATGGAACTCATGACGCTCTCCGATAAATATACGCGAATGTCGGTGCGCACAAACGCCGATACGCCAAAAGACGCCGCCGTTGCACGCAAATTTGGCGCTCTTGGCATAGGTCTTTGCCGCACCGAACACATGTTTTTCGAAGGCGAAAAAATAGTAGCCATGCGCGAGATGATACTCGCCGAAAACCGCGAAGGAAGACGCAAGGCTCTGGAAAAGATACTGCCCTATCAGCAAAAAGACTTCGAGGGAATATTCGAAGCCATGTACGGGCTGCCTGTTACCGTCCGCCTGCTCGACCCGCCGCTCCACGAGTTTGTGCCGCACGACGCGCGCGGGCAACAGGAAATGGCTCAGGCTATGGGCGTGGACGTGAAAACCATCAAACAACGGGTCGACGCCTTGCACGAACAAAACCCGATGCTTGGACATCGAGGCGCACGTCTGGGAAATACCTATCCCGAAATAACGGAGATGCAGACGCGGGCTATTTTGGGCGCGGCGCTCAACCTCAAAAAGAAGGGCGTTAGAGCAATACCCGAAATTATGGTTCCGCTCACCGGTATCCTTTATGAATTTTTGGAGCAGGAGAAAATTATCCGTAAAACGGCAAAAAAACTGTTTGAAGAATACGGCGATACCATAGCATTTAAAGTTGGCACGATGATAGAAATCCCCCGCGCAGCTTTGACCGCCGACCGTATAGCCTCGTCGGCCGAGTTCTTCTCGTTTGGCACAAACGACCTTACGCAAATGACCTTCGGATACTCGCGCGACGATATTGCGTCGTTCTTGCCGGTTTATCTCGAAAAGAAAATCCTTAAAGTAGATCCTTTTCAGGTGCTCGACCGCAATGGCGTGGGTCAGTTGGTGAAGATGGCAACCGAAAAAGGTCGCACCATCCGTCCGGAACTTAAATGCGGTATCTGCGGCGAACATGGCGGCGAACCGTCGTCAGTGGAATTTTGCCACCAGGTGGGTTTAAACTATGTCAGTTGCTCGCCTTTCCGCGTTCCCATTGCACGTCTGTCGGCAGCGCAGGCAGCAATCAGATTTTGATTATTTTTTTTCATAAAAATATTTTTTTAAATAAATTTCCCTGTCGGAGAGCTCCCCGCTCTTCGGCAGGTTTTTTTGTCCCGAATGCCGGCTCGACGTTTTGCGCTTATATTGCAAAGCCTGATACGGACAGCAGCGGAAAAGGGCAACTGTTTTCTGACGGATATATTTTTGTGCTGCGACAGGAAAGTTTGTTGCTAACCGGAGAGCAGGCTGCACTGCGAAAAATATGAATGATTCCAGTCGCAGAGCAGGCTGCACTGCGAAAAATATGAATGATTCCGGTCGCAGAGCAGGCTGCACTGCGAAAAATATGAATGATTCCGGTCGCAGTGCAGGCTGCACTGCGAAAAACATGAATGATTCCGGTCGCAATGCAGCTTGCACTGCGACCGGCGCGAATGATTCCGGTCGCAATGCAGCTTGCACTGCGACTGGCGCGAATGATTCCGGTCGCAGTGCAGCCTGCACTGCGACTGGCGCGAATGATTCCGGTCGCAATGCAGGCTGCACTGCGATTGGCGCGAATGATTCCGGTCGCAGTGCAAGCTGCACTGCGACCGGAATCATTGATGTATATTGTAGAATTATAGTGTTTTAGGGATTATCCAAAAATAAAACAGGAAAATCATGTTTACTTACACAATTCTCCTGTTTGTCATTTTAAAGGAAGGTTTGTTCTGCGATTTGTCGGAACAAATAATATCCGACTAAAGTCTTTTTTGCCGAAAACACTGTCTGTTTTTATATATCAAAACCCTTCTCTATATAGACAAGAGTCCTTTTGAGGCTATCTATCCAGTGCGGGATTTCGATATTATATGTTTTTTTGATTTTCGACTTGTTCAGCACGCTGAATACTGGTCGGGCGGCGGCAGTGGGATAGTCTTTTGTTTCTACCGGATTGATTTTGCAGTTTAAACCATGTATAGACATAATTGCGTAGGCAAAGTCGTACCAACTGCAAACGCCTTCATTAGAGTAGTGGAACACGCTCGACACAAAATCGGATGTTCCGGCTGCAACCCCAACCATAATTTTGTACAGCGTTATTGCCAGGTCTTCGGCGCAAGTGGGTGTTCCTATCTGGTCGTAAACCACATTGATTGATGGTTGCTCGCGTCCCAGACGCATCATTGTTTTTAGAAAATTTTTGCTAAACATAGAGTAAAGCCAGGCTGTTCGCACTACCATTGCTTTGGGATATTGCAGCGCAATGAGTTCGCTTGCAAGTTTTCCTCGTCCATATTCCGACAGAGGTGCTGTTGGGGCGTCTTCGTCGTAGGGGATATTGGCTCGACCGTCGAACACATAGTCGGTTGAAATATGGATCAGGTACGAGTCGGTTTGGCGGCATGCCGCAACAAGATTTCCTACGGCGTCCACATTCAGTTTCCGTGCCGCCTCCACATCGGTTTCGGCTCGATCCACATTGGTATATGCGGCGCAGTTAATCACACAGAAGGGCTTTTCTTCCTCCATAATTTTCATACAGGATTCGGCGTCGGTAATGTCTAAGTCGTTGATGTCGGTAGGTATTAACTCGAAACTTGGCTCGTCTGGCACTATAATTGACAGTTCTGTGCCGAGTTGTCCGTTGGCTCCGGTTAAAAGAATTCTTTTTTTTATCATGATATTAATTTTTTATATTTAACATTCAATTTATTTTTGCATGTTTACGATTTGTGTGAGATATTCCTTATCCACAGCGTCAAATGCATCGAGGTCTTCGCTGTCGATATCGAGCACAGCCACAACCTCGCCGTTTCGGATAAGCGGAATAACTATTTCCGATTGCGACAGGGCGTTGCAGGCAATATGCCCGGGGAATTTATCGACGTCGGGCACAATGATACATTCTTTTTTATCCCACGCCGCGCCGCAAACGCCTTTGCCGCGTGCAATTCTCATACAGGCAAGCGGTCCCTGAAAGGGTCCAAGCACAAGAAAGTCTCCCTGCACACGGTAGAAGCCCACCCAGAGGACATCAAAGGATTTCATAATTGCGGCAACAGTGATAGCCATCACTGCTACGCTATCGGGTTCATCCCCGATAATTTGTTTTAGTGTAAAGCATAGCGCTTTATAGTAACTGTTTTTTGTTTCCATATTAATCCCAGTTAAGAAATTTTATTTGTTGATTATTTTGCAGTTTTGGATGATTTGCGTTGAGCGGCTGTCCGTTGAGCACGGCATCATATTTTTCGATATAAGCCGTTGCCATGATTTTCGAGTTAAAGCAGTCGCGTGCACATTCGTGGCATAGTTGTGGCGAGTATTTGTCGATTTCGGTTAAAGCCGCCGCCAGTTCGTCCGAGCGAGCGGAAAGGAAGCCGACGTCGGGAGGCGTCAGTTCGGGCAGCGAGCCGTAGGGCGTTCCCAGCACGGGGCAGCCGAAGTAGAGGCTTTCGATGATTGCCAAACCGAACGGTTCGTGCCACCGGACGGGAAAAACGAGGGCTTTTGAGCGCCGCAGGAGCGACAGTTTTCTTTCGCCGCCCACCATTCCGGCAAATCGTATGTTCGGGTCGAGGGTGAGGCGGAAGCCCATTTTAAAGTTGAGCCGCGAGCCTCCAAGTACATAGAGTTTTTGCTTAGCCATTGATGCTACCCGTATTGCTCCTTTCAGATTTTTTACTCGCCAGGCGGCATTTCCAAGGAAATGTGCATAACTGCGGGGAGCATTCAGGTTGGGCTGACCGTAATCGTCCCAGTCGAGCCCGTTATAGACAAACGAGGCGCTTCCGTAACGGTTTGCGTGGTTGCGCGACACAAACACGGTGTTTGCGTCCAACTCGACGCCGCCGTTTATGTTTCCGTGCATTGTAACAATGTATGGTTTATTGATTGGCTCTATGGATGTGCAGTTATTAAAATGTACGACGTCCACACAGTCGGGTATTTGCCGTGATACGGGCAATGCGGAATCCGCAAAGCGCAGTTCTCCGAAGGGAAATTGGGAGCCGCGCCGAGCAAGCAGCGTTACTTTGTGTCCCGTTTTATTGAGTTCTTTGCCAAGATACCACAGCACGCGCTCGGTGCCGCCGTAGCGCAACGCGGGGAAGACGCCGTTATGAACAATAAGTATGTGCATTTATCCGTGCTGTTCAGTTTTGCGCCTGCTGTTGGGCAATTACTGTTTCGTATTCCCTGAATTTCTCGCTTCGGAACTCGGAATAGTTCAACTGCTTGAGTACGTTTATCAGGTTTTTATAGTATGCGGCGCATTTCTCGTAATTGTCGAACTGCGGTTGGCGGCGACAGATGTCGAGCGCCAGACCGAGCATATATTTTTGACGTTCTATGGGGGTCGATGCGTCGATTTTGTCAAAGGCGTCCTGTTGGAGGATGGCAAAATCGATGAGTTCGGATTTCCAGAAACGGTCGTGATATTCGACCGGAACGCCGTCGTCGCCAAGGATATTGATTTGTTCGGCGGCTTCTCTGCCTTTGAGAATTATATTTTTACTTTCGGCAACGCGCAGAGGCCAGTTCTCTTCGACGGTCTGGTTCAGATAGTCCTGTATTTCGGGATATTCGAGATATTTGGAATAACTGTCCACCGGATCAACTGCGGGGTATCGCTTACTGTCGGCACGCGACTGAGCGAGGGCGTAGAAGCAGCGGGCAACTTTTTTGGTTGATTCGGTAACAGGCTCTTTAAGGTTGCCGCCGGCAGGGGAAACCGTTCCGATAAAGGTAACAGAGCCGCTGTTGCCATTGTCGAGTTCGACATATCCTGCGCGGGAATAAAAGTTGGAAATAATTGCCGACAAATCCATGGGAAAGGCGTCGGCGCCGGGCAATTCTTCGAGGCGATTGCTCATTTCGCGCAGCGCCTGCGCCCAGCGCGAGGTGGAGTCGGCAAGCAGCAGAACTTTCAAGCCCATGGCGCGATAGTATTCGCCCAGCGTCATAGCCGTGTAAACGGAGGCTTCGCGGGCGGCAACGGGCATATTCGATGTATTGCACACGATTATGGTTCGCTCCATCAGTTTGCGACCGGTGCGTGGGTCGTTCAGTTCAGGAAATTCAACAAAGATTTCGACCACTTCATTGGCGCGTTCGCCGCAGGCAGCCATGATAATAATATCGGCGTCGGCTTGCTTCGCCAGCGCGTGCTGCAGCACGGTTTTACCCGAGCCGAACGGACCGGGAATAAATCCGGTACCGCCTTCCGCCATGGGGTTGAAAGTGTCGAAAATCCGCACTCCCGTTTCCATAATTCTAAACGGACGGGGTTTGTTTCGATAGCAGGTAACGGGCAATTTGACAGGCCATTTCTGCACCATGGTTATTTCGTGGTCGGCATTCCCGTCCGACACAACGGCAATCACGTTGTTGATAGTATAGGCGCCCGCCGGCACAATGCTCTTGATGGTAAAATCGCCCTTAAATTTGAACGGAACCATAATTTTGTGTGGCAAACTATTTTCAACAACCTCGCCCAGCCAGCTTCCCGCCTTTACGCGGTCGCCCACAAGGGCAAGCGGCGTAAAATTCCACTCTTTCGATTCGTCGAGCGGGGCGGTGTAGTCGCCTCGTTTAAGAAAAACGCCGTCCATTGTTTTGAGATTGTTTTGCAGCCCGTCGTAAATACTCGACAATATTCCCGGACCGAGCGTAACTTCGAGCAAATGCCCTTCAAACTCGACCGGGTCGCCGGTTTTAAGCCCGCGCGTGCTTTCAAATACTTGCACAAAAGCGCGTTTTCCGGTAATTTTGATGACCTCTGCCATCAGTCGCGTTTCGCCTTGTGTAACAAAACATATTTCGTTTTGCGATACCGGACCATCGACCTCCGCAACTACCAGGTTTGCGATGATTCCCGTTACTTTTCCTTTTGTATTCATCTATTTAAAATTCAAGTAATTTATATATACGTTTACGGATATTTCCGTAATAAAAAAACGTTCAAAATTAGTCATTATTTTTATATCCGCAATAAAAGTGTAAAAAGTATAGCAATTTTATTTTACTGATGATTTATCAACAACGGTATAACTGTCGTCGGTTATTTGTCGTTTAGTATCGTCGATTACCATTGCTATCCCGACGCAGTCGGGATATGGCGCAAGATAGTTTTTCGATTCCATCTGTTCGACTGCTTCGGTGAGTTTGGCGGGGACTTCTTCCGGTTTGTACGCCACTTTCAGTTCGATGACAAAAGTGTTTCCGATGTACGAAATGACCAAATCGGGGCGTCCGAGATTGGTGTGCATTTCGGCGACGGTCGCCACTCCGCAGCCCCGAAAGAAGGCGAGAATTGTGGAGCGGTAGAGCCATTCGCGGACTTGAATGTCAGGAGGGTCGAGCGCTATGCGCTGTCGTACAGCTCCGGCATAATCGTCGTAGGGGATACTTGCCAGCAGTGCGTTGAGGATACTCCT
>JAITIA010000245.1 GCA_031279695.1 Prevotellaceae bacterium
TAGAGACGGGGCGCGCCCCGTCTCTACATTGCGACGCACAACGCCGCCGCAAACATTCTTCGCAGAGACGCACGCCGTGCGTCTCTACATCGCCGCAAACATTCCCCTCTTTTGGAGGGGGCAGGGGGAGGTTTAGAAAAATCATTAAAATCACTCTAAAATCACAGCAGCCTATCCGCAGCAGGCATTAATCACTAATCATTAATCACTAATCATTAATAAAGTTCATTCGGTACTTGCTTGCGCAAGCACTGACCACCGACCACTGACCGCCGTCACAGTCATTTTTTCCATATAATATTTTTTTCGTAGCACCTCAAACCTTTTTTGAGATACTCATAATTATGTTTTTATAATTTGTGAAATATATTATATTATTCACAATAATATACCAAATATCTTTGGGAAGGTATTGTATTGTTCACAATTATATACCAAATATCTTTGGGAAGGTATTGTATTGTTCACAATGATATGCAAAATATCTTTGGTAATGTATTGTATTGTTCACAATGATATGCAAAATATCTTTGGTAAGATATTGTATTGTTCATAATGATATGCCAAATATCTTTGGTACTGTATTGTGTTATTCATAATGATATGCAAAACATCTTTGGTACTGTATTGTGTTATTCATAATGATATGCCAAACATCTTTGGTACGATATTGTGTTATTCATAATGATATATTTGTAGATGTAGAATATTATATGTAGATATAATCGATTTCGTCAAAATTTATTGGGTAAAATATTTAATTATCTTACGTAAACTAAGAATATTAAGTTATTTAGACAATAGATATTGATAGATATTAACCATTATTTTGTGGTGATTTTATGTGTTAATCACTATGATGATATTTGCTTGTAATGATATTTCACTGTATATAATTTTTTATAAACTGTGCCTACTGAATAGATAATTGTGAATATTCAAACAAATATAATTCAGACATGCATATTAAAAAAAACTCGAAAAAAGAGTTGTTTAGTATCTTTTTTCGAGTTAAAAGGTATAAAAGTCGTCGTTCGACAATTATCTTCCGACTTCAAAGGAGTATCTAAATATCAAAGTCAGAAAAAATTTACTTTTTGAGGAGGTCTTCACAGAAGTATTTGTGAACCTTTATACTCAAAACTTAAAACTTCAGGCTCAAATCCACGCCAAAATGGATAGGCTTTCCGAGTTGCCCGAAAGGTTTTCCAAAAGTTTTGAAATAGAAGGTTGTATATTCTGTTCCTGTGAGATTTTTTCCCCAGACGCCCAGAGCAAAGGCTCCGCGCTCAGCCACAATTCTGGCGCTCAGCAGCGAATAGTACTTTTGACTGACGTCGTTAGCCTCGTTCCAGTAGATACGTCCTGCGCCGGAATATTGCGCCCCAAATGTTAGCCCGTCGAGCAAAGCATTCTGGAAAATCAGCGAATAGTCGGCTGTGAGCGATAGAGTATGTTTCGGAATATAAGGGACATACTTGCCGGCATAATCAATGGTTTCCGTGCGAGTGTACTCAAAATAGCGCACAAAAGTGTTACGTGTAAAACCATAATTGAAAGCGAGGGTAAAGTTGTTGAAAGGTCGCAAAGTAGCGTCGAACTCTACGCCCATGCTTTCCGACTGACCTGCATTCTTAATCATCCGTCCTTGACCGTTTGGTGCAAATTCGGCAATCTGTTGGTCGCGAATATCGAGATAGAAAAGTGTCAGCCCTGCGTTGAACCGGTTATCGCAGAGCGACAATCGTCCACCCATTTCGTAGTTCCAACTATATTCGGGCTTGAAAGCGGTAGCGCTCTCTGCATCAATATCCACTCCGCGAATATTTTGCATTTTGGTCTCCATCAACGACGAAAACATCTGGATATTGTAACCGCCAGTCTTGTAACCTTTCGACACGGAGGCGAAAATTGATTTGCCATCCTGTTCGTAGCGTACCGCAAATTTGGGAAGCATCTGAATGAAGTCCATGCGGGCGTTTCCGTCGAGCGAGTCCGATTTGACGCTGGCAACTATTGGTCGCCCCGGCATTTTCACGGTATAGTCGAAGATACTACGATTGATATAATCGATAGCCACGTTTTCGTAGTCGGCGCGTATTCCAGCCGACAGTAACAGCCCGTCGATACCCAAATTATGCGACAGTTGCGTAAACGCCGCCAATCCCTGATTACGTGTGGAATAATCGCCTGTAACGGGAATTGTTTCGTTTGGGATAGTCATATCAAAAGGCATTCCCGCATTTTTTATGCTTTGGAGAATGAATGCAATACCGTCCTCTTTGAAAGTAACTTTGCTGTTGGTCTGCATTTTTTGATAGAAAGCCGAAACGCCGCCAATCCACTGAAAACTCTTTGCATTAACCGACCGAATGGTTATTTCTTCGTTCAGTGAATGCATTTTTTGCCCTTGGAAAAGGGTAAACATTGATTCGGGAGCGAAATCATTATCGAGCAGCAGCGAGTCGTTGAGCGCCTGAAAGCCTGTGGTGGAGGCAAGTTTAAATTTCGATGAAGTATATTCAAACCTCAGACTATTGTTGAAAACATTTCTGCTATAAAAAATGGGGTCATTATAATTAATGGTATCCGGCAGATTGGTTGTTGTGTTATACTTGCCATAAGCGTATCCGTTTTGGCTGGCATACTCATAACTGCCGATATAGTTCAGCGTCAGCTTCTCCGACGGACGCCAGTCCAAGTTCAGCCTTGCCGCCGCCGACTGCATTGCGCCCACATCGTCCTTGCCGTAAGCCGATGGAAATATGTTTGACGCCAGCATTTTGCTGTTACCGTCCGCCAAATTGGGGTTGCTGTTTTGGCGAAATCCTCCGATAGCCGAGTATTTTCCTCCCACCGAGAGAGCAAACTTGTCGCTTACTTTCATATAATGAGAGACTTTTGCCTGCAACAATCCATGACTGCCCGATGAAATTCCGGCTCTGGTTCCTTGCCATTCGCGCGGCGAAAGGGTGTAAACGTTCACCAGCCCGCCCATGGAATTACGCCCGTAGAGCGTTCCCTGCGGGCCTCTCAGCACTTCTATTCGACTGATATCAAAGAAATCGAAATCGAAAGAGGTTTTGTCGAGATAAGGAACATTATCGACATACATGCCAATAGCAGAGTTTCCCAGCCGAGCGCCAACTCCGCGTATGTAGATGGCGGAAGTATATTTTGAGCCGTAGTCGGGAATAAAAAGGTTGGGGATACATGCGCTCAGTCCCCTGATATTTTCAATCATATTCCGCTCAATCTGTTTTGCGGAAACAATCGACAGCGAGGTCGGGATTTTCCTTAGTTCCTGACCTTCTTTCGACGAAATGACTACCTCGTCGAGCATAATTGTGGAATCAATTTCCTGTGCCTGCGCCAAAAAGGGGAGCAGACATATAATAATGAATATATATCTTTTCATTTAAATTAAAGTATAAAATTTTTAATAAATATTTGGCAACAGCGCTCTGTCTGTTGCACATAACGATATGGAGGCGTCCGAAAACGCCGCCGGTTTATTTTAGACGAAAGTGCGGGGAGGCGGACGCAGAAAATAGTCCGACTCGAAGATGTGTGTGAATGGAATGGGGTCATCGACAGCGTGCAATGGAACAAAGCCGGCGTCGATATGTTTAGGAACATACAATGTTTGAGGAAGTTCGGCAACAAAGTCGCTTGTTGTAACCGTATCCATGCGATAGTTGTCAACAATAACGGTTTCAGCAACTTCTCTCTTTAATTCCTGTCTGACTTTTGAGGCAAGGTCGTAAGCGGCATACCAGATGCATATTCCACTTAACAACAAGGCTACAATAAAAGAATAAAAATGACTTACAAACATTATATCAATAAATTATAATAATTCTGTATATTCAAAAATTTTTGCAAAGGTAAGTGTTTTTTTTGAATATCCAAGTTTTTTAGTGATTAGTGATTAGTGGTTAGTGATTAATGCCTGCGGCGGACAGGCTGAGCCGTTTACGTCCCAGCCTGTCCGCCGCAGGCATTAATCTGTTATTCAGTTATTCAGTTATTCAGTTATTCAATTAATCAGTTATTCAGTTATTCAGTGCCACGGCTGTTGGGACAAGGTTCTACCTTGTCCACTCTATCTACGCAGGCTGTGCCTGCATTTGCACCTTTGTTGGCAGGCACAGCCTGCCAAGATAAACCGGACGAGGCTGTGCCTCGTCCGAACAACGGATGCAGCGGAGGAACCTTCAATATTACTCCTGTCGAGGACGAGGCTGTGCCTCGTCCGAACAACGGGGGTAGATACGCGATTAATAGCATCTCTACTAAGGGCGCCTTTGAAAATAAGGGATCTATGGATTTTTCCACACAATTCCCAGTTGAACCATTTTTTTTACCATACGCAATGTTTCTGCTCTTTCGCTGTTACACGACACTAACATGAACATCAAACAACAACAGGCAATCAATATATTACAACACAGTCTCATAACAAGTTTTCCTTACAGTCCAACAGAATTTAAATCATAGCAGAAAATCTTTTCAGCCGCCCAACTGAATGTATAAAATTG
>JAITIA010000084.1 GCA_031279695.1 Prevotellaceae bacterium
GACGTCATTTTATTGTCGAAATGCAGATGCACTGGACCGAAAGTTTCAAAAGCCGCGTGCTTTTCAACGCCTCAAAAGCATACGTTAAGCAGTTGAAAAAATCAACGGATTTTAAACTGTTGCAACCTGTTTATGCACTGAGTTTTGTAAATGAAACCTTCAATGATTCGCCCGATTACTACCATCATTACAAGATAGTTAATCTCAACGATACCGAACAGCAAATCAAAGGTTTGGAATTTATATTTATAGAATTGCCCAAATTTCGACCTCAAAACCGTGCGGAACGAAAATTGCATGAACTCTGGCTGCGCTTTCTTACCGAAATCGAAAACACAACAGAAGAGATTGATCCCGAACTGTTTACCGACGAAGACATAGAAGAAGCAATAAAATATGCAGAAGTCAGCGCCTATTCCAAAGCGGAATTGGACGCCTACGACGATTTGATTGTTGGCATTGTAACTGTTCGCAGCGCAATATCGGATTACATACTGAAAGGTAAGGAGGAAGGAATTGCAGAGGGCAGAGCGGAAGGAATTGAGGAACAAAATATAAAAATTGCTTGCAATCTTCTGAAAAAAGGCATGTCGGTTTACGATATTGCCGATACAACAGGTCTAACTGTTGCGGAAATTCAATCCCTGAAATAAGGATTTTGAAGTACCGAAAAAGTCAAGGAAATGGTTAATTATTAAATAAATATAAAAACATGGGACGGGGAATAGCAGGAATTATACCGGTAACTTTTTGTACCGACGAAAAATCGTGGTCTTGGAATGTGGAAAGGTTTCTCAAAAATACCGACAAAGATGTTTTTGAGTTTTACAGCGAAATTGCAAACGACGACCCTCAATATCGTCGCTATCAGGTGAGGGGAGAGGTCGTGCTACGGAATTTAAAATCGTTTATTTCTGATTTTTATACACTTATCGACGGTGAAATACCGGAAGAGGCAGCAGAAATATTCAACAGTAAATATGATGAAATTGTAGAGCAAAACAATTTCAGCGCATTGCTTGCGCATATAGGAGAACTCTCATTCCCAAAATATTATACGCAAATGTCGTGGGTTGCATTTTCCTCGTCGGCACAGATGCGCTGTATCGATTACATTCTTTTTTACTTTGGCAGTTACAAAACTTTAATGGAAGAATACAGCACGCTGTTGCACATGAAAAAACTGCTGGTGAAAGCAATCGATAATCCACTGTCGCAAATAACACAGTTTGGGCTGTTTGGCTAAACATAGAGCGCGGCGCAAACCGTGCCTCCGTCGCCAAACAGCAATATTATTTTCGGTTTTTTTTGTGTTTTTGTGTTGGATTATGATTTTTTTTTGTACTTTTGCGCCCTGAAATTTAAATTTAAATTGATAAAAATATAAAGGTAAATGGCTACATTAGAAACATTAAGAACAAAAGCGGGAGTGTTTATTTCCGTCGTAATTGGTATCGCTTTGCTTGGATTTATGATTGATGCAGACACAATTCAGTCGGCAAGAGCATTATTTTCGTCCGATAATACAGTCGGTATAATTGCAGGCAAGGAAATAACACACGAAGAGTACGGTAATTTGCTGGACTACAACACAACCATGTATAAACTTCCCTACGCTCTGATGGGAAATACGGAAGCGCCCTCAGGCGACGAAGTCAACGAACGTATTCAAAATAGTACATGGCAAGATTTGATTCGCAGATATACCTTTGAAAAAGAGTACAAAAAAATAGGGATTTCACTTTCCGACGCCGAATTGTATGACTTGACACTTGGCTCAAACCCGTCGCCAATTATTTCAAATTTCTTTGGCAATGCCGACAGAGCAAATCTCGTTAATTTTGTGCAGAATATGGACGGCGATTACAAAGTATTTTGGATTTATCTCGAACAACAAATCCGAGACCAGCAACTGATGATGCGATACACGCTTCTGGAACAGAAAAGCCACTATGTGAACTCGTTGGACATTGAAGCGGCTCTTGATGGCGAAAAACAAAACGTGGAATTTTCGTATCTGCTAAAAGATTATACCTCCGTTGCCGATTCGCTGATTACATACAAGGAAACGGACTTAAAAAACTATTACGATAAAAACAGAGCAAAATTCAAGGAAAGACGGTCGCGCGATGCCGAATTTGTTGCATTTACCGTTAAACCGTCGGCAACCGACTACGAAAAGGTAATGGCAAAAATGGAACAGCTGCAAAAACAGATGGATACCATTCCTTCCAAAGACTTTTCGATGTTTGTGGGAATGCATTCCGACGAACCTTTTGTTAATGTATATAAAAAGAAAGGCGACCTCCCCGCCGTGTTGGATACAGTGATTTTCAGCAAAAAAGCAGGCTACGTGCATCCATATTATCAGGACGGCGACGCCTATCTGCTGTCGGGCGTAGTGGAATTTAAAAATTTGCCCGATTCGGTCAAAGCACAGCATATCCTGTTCGGACAGAACAATTTCGACAAAGTGGACAGCGTTTATAACCTGCTGAAAGCGGGCGCAAATTTCAACGAACTTGCCGCGCAGTTTTCAACCGACGGTTCGGCGCAAACGGGCGGCGATTTGGGCTGGTTTACTTTTGAACAAATGGTGCGCCCATTCAGCGACTCGTGTTTCTACAAACCCGTTGGTAGCATTATGAAGGTTATAACCCAATACGGCATTCATATTGTGAAAGTTACCGGAGCAAAAGAATATAAGGACAAGGCGCTGATTGCCACCGTCAAAAAAAATGTAATGCCAACCAAAGAAACCTACAAAAAATATTATGCTCAGGCAAACAGTATTGCGGCTCAAAGCGAAGGAAATTTGAAGAAATTCAGAGAAATATGCGCGGCGGAAAATCTGCAGCCAACCATCGAACCAAATATTGCGCTCGAAAGTAAAAACGTCGGTCAGTTTAGAAACGCTTCCGCGCTGGTACGCTGGCTCTACGAAGCAAAAGAAGGTGAAGTGTCAGGCATTATCGAAATCGACAATAAGAAAACATACGTGGTTGCCGCCCTGACCGGTATGCGCGATGCAGGCATACTCCCTTATCACAAGGCTAAACGCCAGATACTTTCATCGATAATCAACGAAAAGAAAGCCGAATATCTCATAGAGGAAATCAACAAAGCAAAGGGTGGCACTCTCGACGAAACAGGCACAAAACTTGGGCTTGGCGCAATTGCCGTAACGCCCGCCGTCAATTTCAACACCTCGTATATTCCCACGTTGAGAATGCCGGAATATAAACTTTTGGGCGCGGTAACATCCTCGCCTGCAAACCATTTGTCGGAACCGATAGTGGGCGAAAGCGGAGTTTATCTCTTTACCGTTACCAGCATTGTCGAAAACCCTCAGGCTCAGACCGCCGAAGCAATAAAATCGAGACTGGAAAATTCATACAGTAACTCATATACAACATTGATTGAAAGCGCTAAAATTGTAGATAACAGAGGAAAATATTATTGATACTGAATGAAATACCTCAGTATCTCGGAAAAAATAAATAAACTGCGCCGGCATGAGCGCGGTGCAGTTTTAAGAACATTGTTCTTGATAAAAAATAAAAAATGTAAATTGATATGGAACAGTTTGTTGTATCGGCAATAAAATACAGACCGCTATCGTTTTCTACCGTAGTGGGGCAGTCGAACATAGGTGTAACTCTGCGCAATGCAATACAGCGCGGACATTTGAGCCACGCCTATCTGTTCTGCGGTCCGCGTGGCGTTGGGAAAACAACCTGCGCCCGCATATTTGCAAAAACAATCAACTGTACCAACCCCAATTCCGATATGGAAGCCTGCGGGCAATGCGAATCCTGCCGCTCCTTTGCCGAAGGGCGCTCGTACAATATCCACGAACTGGATGCCGCATCGAATAACTCGGTGGACGATATCAGAATACTGATCGACAAGGTCAGAATTCCGCCGCAGGTGGGCAAATACGGAGTGTATATTATCGACGAAGTTCACATGCTTTCGTCGCAGGCATTCAACGCATTCCTCAAAACGCTGGAAGAACCGCCGGCATACGCAGTGTTTATCATGGCAACCACTGAAAAACACAAAGTTATACCAACCATTCTCTCGCGTTGCCAGATATACGATTTCAGCAGAATTACAATCGAAGACGCTGTCCGTCATTTGAAATATATAGCAGAAAAAGAAGGCGTTACCTGCGACGACGACGCTCTCAATATCATTGCCCGCAAGGCTGACGGCGCAATGAGAGACGCACTTTCGATTTTCGACAGAGTTGTGTCGTTCTGCGGAAACAATATCACCTACGCCGCCATTATCGACGACCTGAATATCCTTGATTATGACTATTATTTCAAACTGACCGCCGCAATTCTGAAACACGACTGGCGCGAATGCTATATGATTTTTGACGAAATACTGAAAAAAGGTTTTGATCCTCAATATTTTGTATCGGGCTTGAGCGCTCATTTTCGCGATATTCTTGTTTGCAAGGACGTCCAAACAATATCGCTTCTGGAAGTAGGTCAGGGCATTGCCGAACGCTACAAACAGCAGGCAGCCGAATGTCCGGCAGCATTTCTCTACGAAGCTCTAAACATAGTAAATCGCTGTGAAACAGCCTATAAATCCAGTTGGAATCCACGATGGCTTGTGGAACTCACCCTATTGAACCTATCGTATATAGGAGTCGAAAAAAAAAACGAATCACCTGAAGAATTAGCCGACCAGAAACAGGAAGCAAAAACCGCTGTTACACAGGCATCAACAAAACAGGAAAATTCGATACCGCAAGCGCCAAAAGGTATTTCGCTGAAATCCATGCTCTCGACTAAACCGGCGGAGCCGCCGGAAGAAAAACCTGCCATTCAGGATATTCTCAAAACGGAAGAACGGAATTTTTCGGCGGAAGAGCTTGTTAAAGAATGGAAAACGTATGCCGAAAGCGTGAAAGACAAAATGCCGCGTCTGAGTAGCCGTCTGCTGGAATATACCCCCGAAATCACAGAAAATAACACAATTATATATCCAATTATCAGCGAACAGCACCGCGAGGGAATGGAGAAATTTTCGGGCGATTTGATTCAGTATCTGCGGCAAAATCTGAGCCCGTCGATAACAGTTGAATGGGTTGTAAAAGAATATGTTCCCGACAATAACGGCGAAAAAACAAGACTTTATACCCAAAAAGATAAAATTGAATATGTTGTTGCAAAAAACTCAGTCATTGGCGACCTTATCAAAGATTTGGATTTGGACTATCGATGAATTACGAATTAAGAATTTGATTCAGAAACATATCTATTGCCGCGTCTCGCGTAAATCGTAAATGATAGAAACAATAATCGAAAAATCGGGAGTGTTGAAGCCGATTGCGGAGAAAATATATGAAGGACAGCGTCTTTCGATAGACGAAGGTCTTGAACTGTTCAATATCAACAATTTATCGCTGCTTGCTTCGCTGGCGGTGTGGCGGAAAAAACAAATTTCGGGAAACAAGGTTTTCTTTAACAGGAATTTCCATATCGAACCCACAAATATCTGTATGTTTGCCTGCAAGTTCTGCTCATATCGGCGCAAACGGGGTCAAAACAGCGCTTGGGATTTCGATATCCCCGAAATGCTTGACCTGTGCCGCAAATACGAAGGTAAAAACCTTAGCGAAGTGCATATTGTGGGCGGCGTACATCCCGACAGAAATCTGGATTTTTACACGGAATTGCTGCGCGGCATAAAAACCATTCTGCCTCAAATACATATCAAGGCTTTTACCGCCGTCGAACTTGATTATATGATTAATAAGGCTGGTTTGAGTATCGAAAAAGGACTGGAAAAACTGAAAGAATCGGGATTGGATTCTATCCCCGGCGGCGGCGCTGAAATTTTTGACGAAAAAATACGACAACAAATATGCGGCGACAAAGCGCCCGCTCAAATATGGCTGAAAATCCACGAAATAGCTCACAAAATAGGCTTACCATCGAACGCTACAATGCTTTTTGGACATATCGAAACTTACCGGCATCGAATTGAACATCTTGAACTTTTGCGCCGATTACAGGACGAAACCGGAGGATTTAATGCCTTTATCCCGCTGAAATACAGCAATGCCAACAATAGAATGAGCAGTATCGGCGAAATCGGAATAACCGAAGTGATGAAAAATTTTGCCGTCAGCCGTCTGTATCTCGACAATATTGCTCACATAAAATCGTACTGGCCCATGCTCGGCAAGGGAACAGCGCAACTGTCGATGAATTATGGAGTTGACGACATGGATGGTACTATCGACGATTCAACAAAAATCTATTCCATGGCAGGTAGCGAAGAAACGTCGCCCGCAATGACTGTCAGCGAAATACGCGACCTGATTTCCGCCGCCGGCTTTGTTGCCGCAGAAAGAGATTCGCTGTATAACGAGATAGTTTAGAGCGAGATAGTGGCTGTGAAAAATATTTACACGAAGAAGGCACGAAGGTTTTTTTCAACCGTGTGAGCGGTGCGAAATTTGCGAAGTCGGCAATGCCATAAAAATCAGCTGGAAACGAAAAAATACAACGGAACCGAAAACAGCAAAAAAACAAAACTGTCCCAAAGAAACACAGATTACGTTGATTTTTTACGGACAATATGCAGATAATCACACATATATCCGTGTTGTCATTTGCGTTCTGCGTGACTTTTGAGACAGCCTTGCTCTATTTTGGCGGACAGCAACGATTATACCCTGTTGGCGCTGCCTAAAACGTTGATAGTTTTGTGCTTATACAGCGCTTTCAGTTCGTCTCTTGCCGGTCCGAGATATTTGCGCGGATCAAATTCCGCTGGTTTGCTGGCAAACACTTCGCGTACTTTGGCGGTCATTGCCAAACGTCCGTCGCTGTCGATATTGATTTTGCAGACAGACGATTTTGCCGCGCGGCGCAGTTCTTCTTCGGGAATACCGATTGCGTCCTTCAACGCTCCGCCATGTTTGTTGATTGTTTCGACATACTGTTGTGGCACAGACGATGAGCCGTGCAATACGATTGGAAAACCGGGTATCCGTTTCATTATTTCGTCGAGAATATCGAAACGCAGCGGTGGCGGAACAAGTATGCCCTGAGCGTTGCGCGTACACTGTTCGGGCTTGAATTTCATCGCTCCATGCGAGGTGCCGATTGAAATTGCCAGAGAATCGACGCCCGTTTTGCCCAGAAAATCTTCAACTTCTTCGGGGCGGGTGTATGTGTGATGTTCGGCGGACACTTCGTCTTCCACGCCTGCCAGAACGCCCAGTTCGCCTTCAACCGTTACGTCATGTTTATGAGCATATTCAACCACCTGTTTTGTCAGGGCAACATTGTCCTCGTATGAAAGATGCGAGCCGTCGATCATCACCGACGAAAAGCCCATATCGACACAGGATTTGCACAGTTCAAACGAATCGCCATGATCGAGATGCAGGGTGATGGGGATATTCAGTCCCAATTCCTTAGCATATTCGACAGCGCCCTGAGCCATGTAGCGCAACAGCGTCTGATTGGCATATTTACGCGCTCCGCTCGAAACCTGCAATATCACAGGTGAACGGGTTTCGACGCAGGCTGAAACAATTGCCTGCAACTGTTCCATATTGTTGAAGTTGAAAGCGGGAATTGCATAGCCGCCTTCCATCGCTTTTTTGAATCCTTCGCGGGTATTTACCAACCCAAGTTCTTTGTAACTAACCATAATCTAATATTTTAATACATTTTTTAGTTGTAACTTTCGCCTGCAAAAGTAGTATCTTTTTTTTAATCTGCGAATTTTTTTTGAAAACCTCACTCGCTTTTTGCCATTTCGATAATCAGCGCATGGGCTTCCCCGTCGGCGGTGGCAAGAACAATGTTTTCTTCTACGATTTCGGCGGCGTCGCGTGTCGATAGGCATATACCGTTGATTTCCACGCTGCCTTCGATTAGTACTAAATATGCCTGACGATTTTTGTCAATCTCAAAATCCAGTGTTTTTCCTGCCGAAAGCACTGTTGAATATGCGTTAATATCGGCATGAATTTTAATTGGCGCAGGATTCGACAAATTTGCAACGCCTGTTGCAAGGGGTAGCCACTTGTTGCGGCGGTCGTCAAAATTAAAGAGATAGTCGCCATAATTGGGGGCAAGATTTTTTTTGTCGGGCAAAATCCAGATTTGCAAAAAGCGTAACCGCTTGTCGATAGCCCAGTTATATTCGCTATGCCAGATACCTGTTCCGGCGCTCATATACTGCGATTGCCCTCTGGTCAGGGTGCGGCGGTTGCCATGGCTGTCCTCGTGCGACAATTCGCCTTCAACCACGTATGAAATAATTTCCATGTCCCTGTGCGGATGCATGTCGAAGCCGGTTTGCGGCTGCACAATATCGTCGTTCAGCACTCTCAGAATGCCAAAATTGACATTTTTAGGGTTGCAATAGTCGGCAAACGAAAAGTGAAAATAACTGTCGAGCCAGCCGTGTATGCCCCGTCCCATTTTTTTACTGTCGATGTATTTTATCATATAATTATATTTAAAAAAAAATTTATTTGCTCTTTATTTTATTTATAATAAAAGATTTAACAGGGGCTGTCAGAGATTTGATATTGATGTTGATCTTGAGAAACCAACATATTTTGAGAGAGACTCTGCCAGATACGCCGATGCTTTAATTTTTGAGAGAAGTTTGGATAGAACATCAGTTTCCCTGTTAAATCATGTCATTATTATTAAATTAAAATATCCTTTTTCAATTCAAAACCCGCTATTTTTCGGCTGCAAAGGTAGTCATTTTTTTTCATTTCAAAACTTTTTTTCATAAAATTTGTTGCAATGCCTGTATTTTTGTTTGTTTTTGTCGCGTAAAAAACTGATATATTTTGCATTATGGTTTTATCCGATTTTGCAGATTTTTTTTTAATATCGATAAAACAGGCGCTACAACTGTTCACAAATTACACAAATCGGGGCAGATTTACAGGAATTGTGTCTTCTCAAATCTTTTGCTGCCAATAAAATCCCAACCGGATTGTAGTTCAGTAATTTGCCTACAACGTTACTCCTGTTTTAAAGATTGCTGTTTCCCGATAATTTTTCTTTTCGTTATTGACCTGTTTGCCGCCGGCGACGTCGATAACGAAGTTGACAAAACGTTTGCAGAGCGATTCCATTGTTTCTCCTTCGAGTAAAGTGCCGGCATTGAAGTCAATCCATGCGGGTTTGTTTGCCCACAGGCTGCTGTTGGTTGCAATTTTCATTGTGGGGACAAATGTTCCGAAAGGTGTTCCTCTTCCTGTTGTAAACAGCACAATGTGGCAGCCGGCGGCGGCAAGCGCGGTGCTTGCAACAAGGTCGTTACCCGGAGCGCTGAGCAGATTCAAACCTTTGGTTTTCAGTATTTCGCCATACATCAGTACATCGACAACTGCCGACGAGCCTGATTTTTGCGTACAGCCCAGCGATTTCTCTTCCAAAGTCGATATGCCGCCGGCTTTGTTCCCCGGCGACGGATTTTCGTATATCGGCTGATTGTTGGACACAAAATAGTTTTTGAAACTGTTTATCAGATGCACCGTTTTGTCGAAAATTTCCCTGTCTATACATCTGTCCATCAGTATGGTTTCTGCGCCAAACATTTCGGGAACTTCGGTGAGGACAGTCGTTCCTCCATGAGCAACAAGGAGGTCGGAAAATACGCCCAGCAGAGGATTTGCCGTGATTCCCGAAAAGCCGTCCGAGCCGCCGCATTTCAGTCCCACTTTCAGTTCCGAGAGAGGAATTTCGGTGCGTTTATCCTGAGATACAATCGAATACATATCGTGCAATAGTTCCATTCCTTTTTCGTATTCGTCGTCCACTTCCTGAGCAACGAGAAAACGGACGCGCTCGTTGTCGAAATTGCCAAGCAGGTCGCGAAAAGCGGCGGGTTGATTATTTTCGCAGCCCAGCCCAACAATCAGAACAGCGCCGGCATTGGGGTGCAAGGTCATATTACGCAGGATTTTACGTGTGTTTTCGTGGTCGTCGCCAAGTTGCGAGCAGCCGTAATTGTGCGGATATGCAACAACGGCGTCCACCCTGTCGGCTTTTTTTGAAAAATCTTCCGCCAATTGTTTAACCACGCCATTGACGCAGCCAACTGTTGGGATAATCCAAATTTCGTTACGGATACCGACGTCGCCATTTTTGCGTCTGTATCCCATGAATGTCAGCGGCTTGTTGGGTTTTGAGGCAAGGGGCGGTTTGGGGTTCCATGTATAATCGAGAACGCCTTCGAGATTGGTTTTGATGTTTTTTTCGTTCACAAGGCTACCGCAGGCAATAGCGCAGCAGGCATGACCCACCGGCGCGCCATATTTTATTATATTGTCGCCTTCGACAAAATCCTGTGCCGCAATTTTATGTCCGGCAGGAATATCGTCGATAAGAATAATTTCCTTGCCGTCCACATTCAGTATTTCTCCTTTTTGCGCGGCAACAACTGCCACAATAACATTGTCGGACGGGTTTATCTTGATGAAATTCTCCAAAGTAGATATTGGTTGTATCTGTTTATTTATCACTGTTATATAATAATTTATGTGTAAAATCTGTTTAAATACTTATTTTATTTGTTTTCTTTTTTTACTTCGATTTTCACTTTATCGCTACCATCGAATCCCTGTTTATCAACGGCTTCTACGGCAACATGATGCGTGCCTTCATCCAATTTACGCTTTTGTTTGCCCTCCTTATCAAGAATAATATCGGCTTTAAATCCCTCTTGTTCGTTGTGAGCAAAGTCCCACGAATAAAACTCAATGCCTGTTTCACTTTCGGAATTTGCTTCAAAAAAATATTCGTTATTTTTCAATTCGCTGGTTTTTAACAATACTTTGGGATGTTCGCCATAATTTACAATATCGCTCACTTTTTTGAGCTCTATAATAATATTTTCTTTACTTTTCAGTCGTGCAACTTCTTCTATGGCGCCTTTGCCAAACGAAAATGCAATAATATAACCTGCTGTATTTTTATCGTTTATATTTTGCTCAAAAAGTTTTTTGTCGTATTGTTGCAGCGAAGCCCAAAAGTTTTTAATCACATTTATGCCAATATTATCTGAACGTTTGACCTGAATTGGAATGTTGCCTTTTTTGCCGTCAATACCGTTGTCGCCTCCTTTTTTTGCATTTGGAATACCGCCAAACTGTTCGATAATAAACTGTTCAAATTTCCATGCGTCCATATTACGAAGTTTTTCATAATCAAAATGTCGCAACACAAGTTCGTATTCCTGTGAAAAAGCGTCCCGTTGTTTTTTCAATCGAAAATCGGTAACTTTCACTGCCATAACCGATTGGTCGATACCAATCCATCGCCTGCCTAATTTATCCGCCACAGCAATGGTTGTTCCGCCGCCCATAAATGGGTCAAGCACAGTGTCGCCCGCGTTGGAGGCACATTCAATGATACGTTTTAATAAAAGTTCGGGTTTTTGCGTGGGATAACCGATAATTTCCGATTGATTTTGTCCAACAGGCAAAATATCTGTCCAAATATTATCTATTTCTGAACCTTCATAATCTTCAAGAAAATTTTTTCTGCGCGGTTTTCCGTTTGATGTAAAGTAAATCTTGTTCAATTTGTCTAACTCCTCTAATTTTTCACGTGTCATCATCCAACCATATTTTGGCGTATAA
>JAITIA010000167.1 GCA_031279695.1 Prevotellaceae bacterium
GAGGAAGAGTATAAAGCATATCAGCGACATCTCAAAAACAAAGAGTATCAACACGAAGTAATCCAGTCCAACCGCGAAGAAGGTCGCGAAGAAGGACGGGTAGAAGGACGCGAAGAAGGACGGGCAGAGGGACGTGCAGAAGGACGTGCAGAAGGCTTAGCCGAAGGCATCGAAAAAGGCATCGAAAAAGGACGGGCAGAAGGCTTAGCCGAAGGCATCGAAAAAGGACGGGCAGAAACAATCCGGTTGCTTTATAGCAATGGCGAATCGATTGAGCGAATTGCAAGCCTGTTCGATTTGAGCAGTGAAAAAATTCTCGAAATAATCAATTAGTGTTGCCTGTGGCGGAAGTGGCGGAAGTGTCGGAACTGTCGGAACTGTGATTTTAGGATGATTTAAAAAAATTAAAAATTACGAAAAGAACTTCGTGCTTATTCGTGTAAATCGTGTAAATCGTGTAATAATATTTTTTTACACGAAGACATGAATAACCACGAAGTTATACAAAGTAAAAAAATACGGGAAAGATGATTAGAGATATTTTATACAAATTTTTTATGCTGACGGTTTGTTCGGCAATGTTTTGCGGCTGCCGTAAAGACGAGCCACTGCAACCCTCCGTCAGCGAGCCTATCGATTCGGCGTATATTGGCGAGGTGAAAGGTTTTTTCCTGCTCAACGAAGGCAATATGGGCAGCAACAAAGCCACGCTCGATTTTTGCCACTACAATCACGCCTCATGCGGCTGTATGCTATACAAAAGAAATATCTACCCCGAACGCAACCCGTCGGCAGTGATGGAACTTGGCGATGTGGGTAACGATATAAAAATCTACGGCAACAAACTTTACGCGGTAATCAACTGCTCGAATAAGGTAACGGTGATGAACGTCCGCACCGCCGTCCGCATTGGCGAAGTGGCAATCAACAACTGTCGCAGCATTGTTTTCCATGGAAAATATGCCTACGTCAGTTCCTACGCCGGACCAGTGGCAATCGACCCCAACGCCCGACTGGGCTACGTGGCGCGCATCGATACGGCAAGCCTGCAAATCGACGCCACCTGCGCAACGGGCTATCAACCCGAAGAAATGACGGTGAGAGACAATAAACTCTACGTGGCAAATTCGGGCGGATACCGCGCACCCAATTACGACAACAGCATTTCGGTAATCGACCTCGACTCGTTTACCGAAATCCGAAAAATAACCGTCGGAATAAATCTGCGCCGCATGGTTCAGGACAGATACGGAAATATCTACGTATCATCCGCCGGCAATTACGACAATATAAAGTCGAACCTCTATGTTATCGACCGTCAAGACCGCGTTGCGAACGTGCTCAACGTCGAAGCCAGCGCAATGACCCTCTGCGGCGATTCGCTCTATGTTGTTTACGGTATCGACCGCAACCACAGCGCCGCCATAAACGCCTCATACACGCTGATAAACACCCTGACAAAAACCATAGTTTCGACACAATTTATCGACAACGAGAGCAAAACGCTCATCAAAACGCCATACGGCATAGCCGTCCACCCCGAAAATGGCGAAATACTGATTGCCGACGCCGATAACTACATCACCCCCGGTCGCCTTTTCCGACTGAACCGCGCAGGCAAACTGCTGCAAACAATCACCACAGGCGATATTCCGGCGCATATAGCATTTACACGAAAAGAACTGAAAACAAGATAAATGAATTAATAAATACTTTTAATTATGTTAGGATTTGAAGTGAAATTTAATGGACAGCTTATCCACGCCTCAATAGGCGACGAAGGCGTTTTGCCGGTAATTATGAGTTGTTGCCATAAATGTTTTCGACCAGAAGACAATGGCACACATTTATATATCGGAGGGCTGGATAATTTTAACCGGATAAGATGGTTTTATGGAAATATCGACGAGGTTGAACAGGTAAGCATCAAGGTGATTGATGTACAGCAAAATTCACCACTGTCGAGTTGTGAACCACAGAACAGAAGCAAACTGCTGAAAGAATACGAAAAGTTGAAAAAAGAACTGCAAAAGGAAGGATTGATATGAATGAATATAAAGGATTTGAAATAACATACCGCGACCAAACAGTTGCAATTGATGTAAATGAGCAGACGAGCGTGTCTGTTATTGTTCAGAAGATTCGGGGCAAATTCGACCTGATGGCACATGGGTTTATTTACCCCGATAAACATTTATATGGAATATATGAGCCAGAATTGAAAGAGGGCGACGAAATAATTATTACACGAAAAAACGTAGCGCAAAGCCCGTATCTGCGCAATCCCGCCGACGCGGTCGAAATGCAAAGAGGCTGCTGCTCAATGCCTTTAAATCCCGAAGAAAAAGGGAGTACCTGAAACATCGACTGCAATATTTTCTGCGGTTAGAGAAAATGCTGAAAGAAGAGGGTTTTTTAGTTAGTGATTAGTGATTAATGATTAGTGATTAGTGCCTGCGGTGCCAAGTCCCGCAGGGACGGCACTTTATTAACCGGTAAAGGATATAAAATAAATACAGAAAAGAAGATGAAA
The DNA here is from genome assembly GCA_031279695.1 of Prevotellaceae bacterium. Classification (GTDB taxonomy): domain Bacteria; phylum Bacteroidota; class Bacteroidia; order Bacteroidales; family UBA932; genus JAIRLF01. The sequence continues at coordinate 2,534 of JAITIA010000167.1, forward strand.
CAGATTTTATGCGCATTTTTTATACTGACGGTATTTTTGTGCTGCCGTCAGCAACCCTCCGTCGATTCGGCGTATATTGGCGAGGTCAAAGAGAACAGAGATATCACGCTGAAAGTTTATTCTTTAAGTAACAATGCGTCTGATTTCAGAGACATTCTTCAATTTGAAGGAATCGAGTATCTGAAACTCAGTTTCAAGGGAAAAGACTTGGCAAACAAGAGTTATCATTTGACTGTTAAAGAAATTTGGGACGGAGAAATAAAATCCGACACTACCATAATCAACAGTAAAGAAAGTTATTACAAGCAGTTTCAAAAAATAAACGACACTGTTTTTACTCTTACCGTTATTGCAAAAATTATAGATAACAAACTCAAAATGACCTTCAAAACAAAAAATCACGTTACTCAACAATTCGACGTCATACAATCGGAAGCGGCGGATTACAGTTTGCGAAATATCGCAGTAACTGACAGAACAGAAATAAAATACGGAGAAAAATTTTGTTTACTTGCTTATATCTTACCATACGAAAAAAATGGGATAAAATATTACTGTGCTGTTGAAAACAGTGGACAAAATATTGAAACATGGGGAAAAGAATTTGGAATAAAGCATTATCTCGTATTTGAGATGAAATTTGAATAAAAACACTTTTCTGCTCCATGTTTTCAACCACAATCTCATCTGTTAAACTGTTGATTGAAAGTGATTAAAAATAAAAATTGTTTTGATTTAAAAATTTTGTATAACTTTGCCGGCGATTTGTTAAATTTTTTAAAATAGTATCAGATATGAAAAAATTTGGATTATTGATTATGGTTTTATGCCTGTTAAATGCAGTACAGGCAAAGGTAAAAGTTCCTGAATATGTTTCAGATAACATGATGGTTCAGCGCGACGCGCCAGTGAAAATCTGGGGCTGGGCAAATAAGGGCGAAACGGTTATTGTCAGTCTTAACGGGCAAATACAAAAGGCAAAAACCGGCACAACCGGCGTCTGGCAAGTCAGCCTGAACGCAGTTCCCGTTGGTGGTCCTTATGAAATGACTATCAAGGGAAAAGACAGCGAAATTGTTGTAAAAAACATACTGTCGGGCGATATTTGGGTGTGCAGCGGGCAATCGAACATGGAAATGTCGATAGACGGAAGTCGCGGCAAAGTTAAAAACAGCGATGCAGAAATAGCGGCGTCGGACTATCCCAAAATCCGCCTGCTGACCGTTGTAAGAAATAAATCACACATCCCTTTGCAGGATACTAAAATGAGTGGCTGGCAGGAATGTAGCCCCAAAGTTAATGCGGAATTTTCTGCCGTCGCATATTTTTTCGGACGCGAAATTCATAAGCAGACCGGCATACCTGTTGGGCTGATAAACACCTCGTGGGGCGGAACAAATGTAGAAACATGGACAAGTTTGCCGGTGATGAAAACCCTGCCCGAATACCGTCAGAAAACGGAAGCAATGGAATTGCCCGAATTTGCCGGCAGAATGAGTATCGGCAATGTTCTTGCAAAAGACCCCGGATTTGTTGAAGAATGGTATAAGGACGGGAAAAAAATAAAAAATGCGGAGAAAACAAACGTGCCACAACAATTTAACCATCAAGGAATATTCTGGTATCGCAAAGAGTTTGTTCTGACAGCGGAACAGGCTAAAAATCCGATTACTTTACATTTGGGAGCAATCGACGACCACGACTTGACCTACCTGAACGGGAAAAAAATAGGAGAAACCAACAAGTGGGATGCTGAACGCGAATATAAAGTCGAAACAGGAATGAAACAGGGCGTAAACGAACTGATGGTCTGCGTAGTTAATCCTGTTGGCGCTGGCGGATTTGTTTCCGAAACAAACAAAATATTCTGCGCAACTTCCTCCGGCAACATTCCGCTCGCAGGCGAATGGTTCTATTGCCGGACGTCCGATATTGGCAAAGAAGTTGGTCCAAACGATTATCCCTCACTGCTCTACAATGCAATGATTGCCCCGTTGATATCCTATCCCGTCAAGGGTTTCATCTGGTATCAGGGCGAATCCAACGCCGGCATGGCATATCGCTACCGTACTCTGTTTAAAAATCTAATCAACGACTGGCGAAGTGCGTGGAAACAAGGTGATTTGCCCTTCTATTTTGTGCAGCTGGCAGCCTTTATGCAACCCGTTGCCGAGCCCGGAGAAGACGCTTGGGCTGAATTGCGCGAAGCACAGCATCTGACTCTGAGCCTGCCAAATACCGGCGAAGCCATTGCAATTGATATTGGCGAAGCCAACGATATTCATCCCCGAAACAAACAGGATGTAGGCTATCGGTTGGCATTGAACGCTTTGGCGAAGGATTACGGCAAAAAAATCGAATATTCAGGACCGGAATATGTCTCCATGAAAATCGACGGAAACCGCATAGTGCTCACATTTAAACATACGGCTGACGGACTGACTGTCAGGAATAAATACGGCTATCTGCAAGGTTTTACAATTGCAGGCGCCGACAAAAAATTTGTCTGGGCGCCAGCATATATCGAAGGCAATACGGTGGTTGTGTCGAGCGATAAAGTGAAATCGCCTGTGGCTGTGCGCTATGCATGGGCAATCAATCCCGACGACGCCAATCTCTACAACTCGGCAGGGTTGCCGGCATCCCCATTCCGCACGGACGACTGGGAAATAAGTACGCAGAAAAAATAACATGCCGGAAGTAACAATATACACCGACGGGGCTGCCAGAGGCAACCCCGGACGGGGTGGCTATGGCGTTGTTTTAGAGTCGGGAACGCACAAAAAAGAACTGGCGGAAGGCTTCCGGCTGACAACCAACAACCGCATGGAACTCCTTGCCGTTATCATCGGTCTGGAAGCGTTGAAAATCGACAATTGCAAGGTAACTGTTTACAGCGATTCACGCTACGTTGTGGACGCCATCGAAAAACGATGGCTCGAATCTTGGGTCAAAATCCGTTTTAAAAACAAAAAAAACGAAGACCTCTGGCTTCGATACCTCAAAGTGGCAAAAAAACACAGTGTGCGCCTGGTCTGGGTCAAGGGTCATAACGGCAATCCGATGAACGAACGCTGTGATTGTCTGGCAACAACGATTTCCGACGCCGATAATCTGAGAGAAGATTCTGGCTATCTGTTGGGTCGAACACAATGAATTGCAATGAGAAAAAATATTATCAAATGAAAAAAGTAATAATAATTGGGGCAACGTCAGGAATTGGGCGAGGATTGGCGGAAATTTATAAAAATCAAGGATATATGGTTGGTATCACCGGGCGGCGCGTTGAACTGCTCGACCAATTGTGTGCAAGCAGCCCATCGTTTGTAAAAAAGGAAATGGATGTAACCGACATGGAATCTGTTGTTTCCCAATTGGAAGAACTGACGGCGGAACTTGGCGGTTTCGACCTGATAATAATAAGTTCGGGCGTTGGCGAAATCAACGAAAGCCTTGATTTTGACATCGAAAAACGGACAATCGACACCAATGTTGCCGGATTTACCCGTGTGTGCGACTGGGCGTTTAACCGTTGCGTTGAACAGCAGTCGGGGCATCTGGTTGGCATCAGTTCCATTGCGGCGCTGCGCGGCAATCGATACGCTCCGGCATATTTCGCCTCCAAAGCCTATCAGATGAATTATTTGGAAGGATTGCGACAAAAAGCCCGCTCGCTGAAAAAACCGATATTTATTACCGATATTCGCCCCGGTTTTGTTGATACCGCTCTGGCAAAAGGTGAAAATGTGTTTTGGGCGGCGCCGGTCGAAAAAGCCGCAAAACAAATATATTCAGCAATTTGCAGAAAAAAGAAAACAGCATACATCACCAAAAGATGGCGACTGGTGGCTGTGCTGTTACGACTGTTGCCAAAAATGATTTACGACAGAGTGTGAGAAGATTACAGAAATTTCATAAAAAATTTTAATTAAAGATAAATAAAAAAGAATAGAAAATGAACAGAAAAATTTTAATTATGTTGATAATCGGCGTTTTATCGACCGGTTGGGTTTACGGACAGTCGGTACGGCTGGGCGCTCGCGGCGGTTTTGCCGTGCCAAATATCATCGCCTCCGGCGACAATGTTTTAAGTAAGGGCTACAAATCGCGCTTCGCAGGCGGTGGCGGCATATTTACCGAACTCGATATTAATAAGCAATTTACCGTACGTTTTGGCGTCGAATACTCCTCGCAGGGCGGCAAACGCGACGGAGTACAGGGAATGTCCACAAATCAGATGTTTACCGACATGATATCGCGCATGGGTACAAATATTCCCGCAACCGTTGCCGAAAATCTCCTCCCGATGGCAGAATTACTGCCCATATTCTATGCCGACGTAAAAAATACCGCAAAGTTTGAATATCTGATGATTCCGCTATCCCTGCAAACCAATCTTTTACATGCCGACAAATGGAAACTCTACGTAAACGCAGGACCATTTTTCTCCTTTCTGCTGTCGGCAGAGCAAATCTCAAAAGGCAAAACCAAACTCTACATTTCAGCCGACAAAACAACAACCATATACGACCTGATTCCCGCAGCCATGCGCCAACAGTTAGAGTCCGACGTACCCGAAATAGCAGAGGTTTTGAAAAATGGCGCCGAATTTGGCACATCCACCATAACCGGCGAAATCCGCCCGCTAAATATTGGCGTACAAGGCAATATTGGAGCCTCGTATTTCCTTGGAAAAAATCACAACATATTTCTCGAAACAGGAGGCAACTACGGATTTCTGCGCCTGCAAAAGGACAGTAAAAACGGCACGAACCGTATCGGAGCCTTTACCATAATGTTTGGATACGCCTTCTCAATTATAAACTGAAACAGATAGGTGAAAATTTTTTATCCTGATAAACAGAAAAATGATGAAAAATATTTGATTTTCGCATTTTTTGGCACAGTATTTGTAGTTTTACAAGATGAAATATAAAAAATTGATAAAATGAAAATTATTAAAAATATATTTATCATGAAAACAAAATTGTTTGTCCCGATTATTCTGGTGTTATTAACCGGATGTGGCACATCATCTTACGTTGCATCAAGTTCCGACGACGTCTATTACAGCCCCAAAGACGAAGTTAAAAGAGGTGCAATCGACGAACCAACTGCCAACCTTAAAGCCCAAACACAGAAGGCGGTAAATGAGAAAAAAGTCTATCTCGACGCCGATAAAGTGTACATGACCAGCCCTTCGACCCTCAGAATCGAAGGCACTGTCGATACCGTTATATCCGGCGAGAATACAAACGTACTTGCCGATGGCGACTCCTACGAACGTCAACTCACAATGTTCGACGACCCCCGCTATACAATAGAAATAGACATGGGCTATAACTATGGCTATGGCTACGGCTGGGGATATCCATACTACGGATACTACGGTTCGTGGTATTATCCACACAGTTACTGGGGCTGGCATCGCCCCGGCTGGAGCTGGGGTATCGGCTGGGGATGGCATTCCCCTTACTACTGGGATTCGTGGTACGGCGGCTGGGGATACCCCTATTACTGGGATTCGTGGTACGGCTGTGGCGGATATGGCGGATACTATGGACATTATGGCTATTACGGAGCCAATTACTATTCCTACAACTCGGCAAGAGCAGGCTACGGACATACCTCCTCACTATCGAGCCGAAGCGCCTCGTCGCGCTCGTCGGGAATATCGTCGCGCTCCGCAAATTCGGTAAGTTCAGTCTCGTCGCGCTCCGCAAACTCCACAAGTTCAGTCAGTTCGCGCTCTGCAAACTCCACAAGTTCAGTCAGTTCGCGCTCGTCGTCAATTAACCGCGTCGATAACGTCTCGTCGCGCTCGTCGTCAAGCAGCGCTTCGTCGCGCTCGTCGTACAATCGCAACGGAGCAACAACCGACAGGGGCGCAGCCGTAGGAACATATTCAACACGCTCAAGTTCAACAACAAGCGCCAGCAGTAGCGCATCGCAGAACAGCGCGGCAACCTCGCGCACACAGAGCGGTAGCTCCGTTTCGAGCCGGTCGGAAAATACACAGGTCTATACTCGACCAAGTACAAGCCGACAATCGTACAACGAAGGCACGTCGCGATCGACCGCCAGCAGTTCGTCGAGCCTGAACAGCAGCTCGTCATCAACAGTATCGTCGCGCAGCAGCACAACAACGTCGTCCAGCACGCCATCCAGTACACGCAGTTCATACACAGCGCCAAGCAGTTCGTCGAGCAGTACCAGCACCCGCTCGTCGAGCAGTTCGTCGAGTAGCCCCTCGTACAGCGCGCCAAGCAGCAGCCGTTCGTCAAGCAGTTCAAGTAGCAGCAGCAGCCGCTCGTCGAGCGGAGGCGGAGGCGGAGGTTCAAGTCGGTCGTCGGGCGGTAGAAGATAATGTGTTGATATATAAAATTGAAACATATAATTGCAGTAAAAAATCGATAAAAACTCTGTTGCAAAATCAAACAAAAGACCAAGAACAGTGTTTATTGATTGCAAATTTAAATGGCTGCAAATATAAAAAGCAGATAAACATAGATTTGCAGCCATTATTAAAAAATATTCGGAAACTGTATTATTAAAAATTATAAGAAAATGAAAACAGGAATAATAAAATTGTTGGCTTTCGTATTGCCCGTATCCATTGCTATACAGGCGAAAGCACAAATGCCAGATGACTTTCTTCAATTAGGAACTCATGAAGTGCAAAGCACGGCACGCTTTACCGGCTTGGGCGGAGCATTCAACGCTCTGGGCGGCGATATTGGCTCGCTAAGCACAAACCCCGCAGGAATAGGCGTTTATCGCTCGTCGGAATTTTCAATAACTCCCGCATTGACATTCAACAATACTTCGACCAATTTTCTGGAACGTTCGACTGACGATAGCCGTACACGTTTCGGAATGCCAAGTCTGGGATATGTCAGTAACTGGCTGTCGGGCAATGCTTCGGGGCTGATAACGCTGAATTTCGGTTTCGCAATAAACAGAACGGCAAATTTCTATAAAAACACGAAATTTACCGGACTTAATTCGCCAAACAGTGTGGCCGATTTTTATGCCAAACATGCAACCTCGTTCAATCCAGATTATATCATAAAAAATGTCGAAGACAACAAATATAACCAGATTTTGCCAAACGATTGGTCAACAGCGCTTGCCTACGATACTTATCTGCTTGAATATGATAATGCTAACAATAAATTTCATACTCCCGGACTTGATCTAAACGATAGGGTCGATATCTCCGGCAAAACACAGCAATCGGGTGGAACACAGGAATATGCATTCAGTTTGGGTGGAAATATCTCCAACAAAGTTCAGTTTGGATTTACAATCGGCTTGCAGGATGTGTATTTGTCGAATCATCTGTATTACAGAGAACAGGACATCGTTACAAATCAGGGAAATTTTATCGGAAATACAAGAAACGAATATACAACAACCACCGGCTTTGGAGCAAACTTTAAAGCAGGGCTCATTTTCCGCCCTGTGGACGCCTTCCGTCTGGGATTTGCCGTCCACACGCCTACTTTCTTCAATATGAACAGAGAATACCGTGTCGATATGGCTTCTGTTTTTTTTGAGGCAAATAGTCAGGAAAAGACATATAATAAAGCGCTCGACCCCGATATGTATGAATATTCGCTGAATACACCCTATCGGCTGGAAGCCGGATTAGCATACATAATCGGTAAAATAGGACTGATTTCTGTTGATTATGAATTTGTTGGCAACAGTTCGATGCGAATGCGCGACAATTATGGCGGCACTATCCCCGATACTTACAACGATTTGATTAAGCAAAGTTATCGCTCGACTTCCAATGTCAGAGTCGGCGCAGAATTAAATCTGCCCTACGGAGTGGTGCTGCGCGGCGGATATAACTATTTCCAAAGCCCTTACAAGGACAGTAAATTGGATTTTGCCCGCAATGCGTATTCGGGCGGTATCGGATTTCGCAACAAAACTTTCTTTGCCGACTTTGCTTTTGTGATGAATACGGGAAAATATTACTACGCACCGTATTATGTTAATGATTACAGAATCAGAGACTCTGATGGAAATACAAACCACGCAGTAGAACAATCGAATATCAGCAGAGTGGTTGTTACTCTTGGGTTTAAATTTAAATAAGTGATTAGTGATTAGTGGTCAGTGATTAGTTAGGACAGCCGCCGCAGGTATTAATCACTAATCACTAATCATTAAAAAACAATTTGTAATTGATTAAAATATATCGGTTTACGGCAAAGATTGAAAAAGTGGAAGATATCGATGGAGCATACATCGTATTCCCCTACGATCTGAAAAAAGAATTTGGCAAAGGCAGAGTCAAAGTTCACGCCACCTTCGACGGGGTGGATTACAATGGCAGTCTGGTAAATATGGGCGTCAAAAATCCCGATGGCAGCGTTTGCCATATCATTGGATTGAGAAAAGATATCCGGGCAGCAATTGGCAAGCAGGCGGGCGATATGGTTGAGGTAACAATCAGAGAACGAGAATGAAAAAAAATGAAATTTATGTTGCCCTGCTACGGGGTATTAATGTTGGCGGAAATAATGTTATCCGCATGGACAGGCTCAAAAATCTGTTCGAGCAAATGGGTTTTGAGTCAGTATTGTCGTATATACCAAGCGGAAACATAATTTTTCGCGCAGAAGCGTCGAACAAACAGACACTGACACAGCGCATTGAAAAATGCATGTCGAAGCAATTTTCCAACGATGTTCGTGTGCTGATACTCACCGCCGCCGAGCTGCGCACAATTGTTGCCAACGCACCAGCCAATTTCGACCTCGACAACAGTTATCAATACTACGTATGGTTTCTGATGCCGCCGCTTACGCCCGCCGCACTGCTACCAAAACTCAGTATCCGCAACGGAGTGGACAAGGTTTTCGAGGGCGAAAACGTAGTTTACGTCTCACGTATGACTTATCAGGCAACAAAAAGTTTTCTGACCAAAGTTAGCGAAATAGCAGAATATCAGCACATAACAATTCGCAAATGGAACACAACAACAAAAATTCTCGATTTGACAGATTCAATTTGACAGATATTGTAACAGAAGTCTTTACGAAATTGAACTATCGTCCACTTTATTAATAAATAACTGATTAACTGATTAATGCCTGCGACGGAAAGTCCGCAGGGACTGCACATTATTAACTGGTGGCTTTAGCCTCCGGCAGCGACCCCCGCCACGTAGCCCAATTCCCACAGGGACAGCATATCAAATCAACAAATTCCACATTCCGTCCCTGACGGGACGGTGGTTATGAGGTTGGGTTTGTGTTTTCTACCAACATTTCGTCCCTACGGGACGACGGTTACGAGTATCCGAGTTTTCGGACGGACACTAAATAGTATCTGTCCATAAAGTCGAAACACATATATAATATGTATAAAAAGCGTTTTGCAGAGGGCTGTGCTATTCGCATGGCGGCTGCGGTTTTTGCATCTCGTAGAGATGCATCGCTCGGTAGAACATCATCACACACACGCATTTGCATCCCGTAGAGATACATCCCTGCGGGATGCAAGATATTCTTTGGCAACCGTTTCTACCGAGCGATGCAATCCTACGGATTGCTCGATTGCTCAGCCTGTCATGTTACAATAATTTTTTGACCGACTTTATGGATAGACACTACTTGGTGATCCTCTAAGTTACTACTTGGTGATACTC
>JAITIA010000193.1 GCA_031279695.1 Prevotellaceae bacterium
ATTTTTGCGCGTCGTGTTTGCACACACACACACACACACACACACACACACACACACACAATGCGAGCCACTTATTGAACGCGCGCGAAATATACACAATCTTTTCTTTTTATACACAAAATACATACTCTTTTTCTTCCTTAATCTCAGGAGGCTGGCGAAGTATTACATTCATTTTCAGCACAATACACTGCAAAAAAAATTGGCTGTGTACATGTTTTTTATGTTTGGAGGCGCTGTTTTATACGTTCAATCGCAGATGCGCAAAATTTCCATGCTCATGGAAGAAAATTTCCTGTGCACAGAAAAAAAATTTCCTGTGCACAGAAAAAAAAATTCCTGTGCACAGAAAAAAAATTATCACCAACAGACAATATTATTCAAGAAATTAATATAAAATAATTCGATATGAAATTTAAAGTAATTGAGAGGATTAATCCTCAAAACAGAGATCAAAAAAAGTGGTATGCCATTCCTGTTAATACAGGCAAATTTGGCATCAAGGATTTTTCGAAAGAAATTTCCGGACGGTCGTCGCTGACACGCGGCGACGTAGAAAATGTTATTACCAATTTTACCGACGAATTGCCAACGTTTCTGAAACTTGGTATGAGCGTAAAACTTGGTAACTTCGGCACTCTGCGCCTGACACTGTCGAGCGAAGGCGTGGAAAACAGAGACGACTTTAATTCGTCCAAAATTAAGGGCGCCAAAGTCGTTTTTACCCCAAGTCCCGAACTGAAAAAAGAACTGGACGATATTTCGTATGAAGAAATGAAATAATGCCGACAGAATGCCTTAATCTTGCCCGGGCGGAATTGTTTCTGCCCGGAAAAGGTTAAGGGTTAAGAATTGGGTATGGAAAATTATGAACGGTGTAGTTTTCAACGAATAAACAGGTTTTGAATAGTACACAAACAAGTCGGATGAAACAAACAAATTCTTACAGATATTAGATTGTATGACTGTTTGTGTTTTCTCTGAAAAATTGAAGCAAAGTCGAAATATCAAAACGAAAAACCAAAATTGCGCCGTATGTGGGATTGTTAATTTAATAATCTGAATTATTGAGTAATATATAAAAAAACAGATAAATGATGAAAAAATTAAGTAAAATATTTTTGTTGATAGCGCTGGCTGCGGCGCTGGCAGGCTGCGGTCGCCCAAACAGGGGTGGCAATACGGCGGTCGAAGGAAAGGATACTGTTAAAACAGAGCAAATCAAGCCCTTGATAAATGTTTATATCGAAAATTCGGGAAGTATGGACGGGTATGTCAAAGGTAATACCGAATTTAAAGGCGCTATTCGCGATTTGTTGGTGATGCTTAAATATCATTATGATGAAAGCAATATAAAGATTTTCTTTATCAACAGCGATGTGCATCCGACGGCAACCGATATCGATTTGACAACCTTTGCGCAGGTGATAAATGTGCACTGGAGAACAGGTAACAGAAGTAATACCAATCTGAACCATATCTTTAAAATGATATTGGACAAAACGGATAAGCGCACTGTGTCCCTGCTGTTTTCCGACTGTATCTATTCCATTAAAGGCACCGATACGGACGGTTTGCTGAGCAGCGAAAAAAGCCTGACCAAGGACGCCTTTCAGTCGAAATGGAAAACAGATTCAATTCCGCTTGCAACAATAATTATGAAAATGAAATCGAAATTCGACGGAACGTATTATCCTTATACAGGGTCGGGTACGAGTTTTTCGGTGAAGAAGGAACTGCCATATTATATATGTATAGTTGGCAACAATAATATTATGCACGATTTCAACAAAACTATGGAGTTGAAAAAAGGTAAAATAGAAGGTTTTGAAAACAAATATATTCTGTCGCCAAGCAAATCGACGGATATTTACTGGTCGGTGTTGCAAACCTCGTTCAATCAGGGACGTTTTAAACCCGACAGAACAAAAAGCGGAGCCGATTATATTCACGGCATCGAGGACGTAAATCTCACAAGAGGCGTCAATCAACTGAGTTTTGCCATTGCCGTCGATTTTAGCGAAATTCAGGAGGAAAACGATTATATTGTCAATCCGGCAAATTATGCGGTAACAACCGATAATTTTACTGTTACAGAGATTGCTCCAATCGACAAAAGTAAAATAAAACCGAACGACTGGAACCGCATCGGCAAAAACAATCCGACGCATGTCATTATTCTGGAAGCCAAGAGCAAAGCCGCTTCCAGCCTTTCGCTGGCGCTGCAAAAACAGACGCCTCAATGGGTTATGGAGAGTAACACCGAAGACGATACCTCGCCGGAAAAACTGGGGAGTAAAACCTTTGGGCTGAAATACTGGGTTGGCGGTATTACCGAAGCCTTTCAAAAAATTTATCCACACGATAAAAACCATTTCGAATGTTCAATTTCAATAAAATAATCAATTAAAAAATAAATAATTATGAATGATTTTTTTGCTTTTCTTTATGAAACATTGTCGTATCTGAATACTTTTTCGGACGATATGTACAACACAAACGCCTACGTGCCAACGGGTCTGAGCTCAGTAGCCATCTCTCTGGCAGGGATGACCATTTATTACTATCTTATCAATCATCCGCGCCTGAACCGCTGGTTTCACTGGTTTGGAATGTCGCTGATACTTGCCGTAATCAATTTCGGCATTGCATGGATAATGAGCGACAAGGCTCTGTTTGCGCTTTATTCCGAACAGGGACAGGAAATGCCCTACGGCTACGAAATATTTACTTTTTCGCTGATAAACGCAGTGTGGACGCTGGTGTTCAATTTTGTGTTTTCGATGATAATAAAATGGTGGAGCCGCAATTGCGATCATACGCCCTTTTAATCGTAATTTTTACAGACAATTATAATGAATATGAATTTTTTAAATAACTAAAACAGATGAATAAATTATATGTAATAGGAATAGGCGGCACAGGCTCGCGAGTATTGAAATCGCTGACAATGCTGCTGGCTGCCGGCGTGAAAATCAACGCCAGCGAAATAGTGCCGATAATTATTGACCCCGACCTTGCCGCCGGCGACCTGGAACGCGCAGTGAGCCATATCCGCAATTATTGTAAAGTGTATGATGCGCTTGATCATAATACGGCAAGCAGTAATACGTTTTTTGGGACAAAAATAAATACCAGCCTCATCCCTTCGCTGCGCATTCCGGTGAAAAATACGGCGGATGTTGCATTTAAAGATTTTATCGGGCTGGCGCTGATGAAGGACGATAAGGCAAACTACAACGCCAACCATGCTTTGGCTTCGATACTTTTCTCTGAACGAAATCTCGACTCCACTATGGAGGTCGGCTTTAAGGGCAACCCTAATATTGGCAGCGTGGTGTTGAATCAGTTCTCCTCGTCGAAGGAGTTTAAGGATTTGGCTGAGGCAGTCAAAAAGGACGACCGTATTTTTATTATCAGTTCCATTTTTGGAGGCACAGGCGCCGCCGGCTTCCCGCTGCTGGCAAAGGAAATACGGAAGGAAAAGTCGAAGGACGAAAATGCCGCCCTGCAAAATGTACCCATTGGCGCCGTTACCGTACTGCCCTATTTCGACGTCAAAGCCGACGAAAACAGCGAAATAGACTCTACTCCGTTTTTCTCGAAAACCAAGGCGGCTTTGTCGTACTACAAAAAAAACCTGAACGAGGTGAACGTGATGTACTATATTGGCGATAAACCCTCGAACCTGTATGCCAACTCGGAAGGCGGAGCCGAGCAACGCAACGACGCGCATTTTGTGGAATTGGCGGCAGCGCTGGCTATCATCGATTTTGCTCAATATGGCGACGCCGATTTTCCGGTACACGAAGGCAAACTGCAACACAGCTCAATATACAAAGAGTTTGGGATAAAAAACGAGGCAAAACAAATTACTTTTGGCGATTTGGACGAAACAACAAACCTCATTGTGAAAAAGCCGCTGACGCAGTTTACTCTGTTTTGCAAATATCTGAACGAACAGATTAACGACTCGCTCAAACAGCCCTGGGCTCTGAAACACAAATTCGACGAAAACTTTATGACCTCAGCTTTCTACCGCTCCAATTTAAAGGCAGTGAAGGACGCCTATATCGAATGGCTGAGCGAAATGAGCGCCAACAGCCGCGCATTCACCCCCTTCCTTTTGGCGGAAAACAAATCGAATGTCTTTGCGCTGATAAAGGACGAAAAACCTAAAAAATCGTTGATTGGAAAATCGAACTACTCGTTGTTCGACGATGTGCTCAACGACAAACAGCGCAACCTGAATGCCAGCGCATCGCAGCCGCAGCTCTTTATGGAACTTTTTCATGCGGCAACACAGAAACTTGTTAAATCAAAATTTAGAATGTAAATATTATTATGAGTTACGTATTTAGACTACACAATCAGGGAACAAAAAACCTTATCGGCTGGGATGGCGACGACACAACCCAGTATGGCGACAATGTGATAAAGGAAATAAGCGACAGCTCGCCCAAAAGCGAAATAACCTCCATTCCCTCGCCTTTTGCACGAATCGACCTGTTTAAAACCGCCTTCAGAAATGTGGTGAAACTGTGCCGAGAAACAGGAGTGCGACATGTACCCTTAGACGGTAATACCATTTATCATAAAATGGTGTCCGCCTGCCTCGACGTCGGGCAAATATTTTTTGAGTTCGAAAAACATCAGGACAAACTGCAAATTCTGGTCTGGGACAAAGAAGGCGATTTGAATACCCTGCTGGCTTCGTCGCATTCCGAGCATAAGCAACTTGGCGAAACATACAAAATATTTCTCGAATGCGACCGCGAAACCTATCATTTCGACCGGATGAACAGAATATTTCTGCTGAATTTAAAGGACGGTCCGGCAGAAATGAATATCATTGGCGCAACCTCGCCCGCCACGCTCTTCTTTTCGCCCGCAAACGACCTGAATTATGTGGGTAAAAGCATTCAGTTTGGCAATCACAAACCTTTTGGCGACCAGTTGTGCCCGCTCTACAAACGCGACTACGAGTATCAAAAATACTGGTACCTGCTGCGCAAAACTATTCCCCAGTTCGAGAAACTGTTTCCCGAAGTGGAAGACTATCTGGCAGAATGCCTGAAAAATGTGGACGCCAACGTGAAAAATTCACTCGCCGGTCAGTTGAATCCGAAGGATATTGAAGTATATTCAAATATCGACCTTAGTTCAATTAACGATTATGTGCATGTGCTCAACAATATCCCGCTGAAACAGCTCAAATCGAAACCGGAAGAGATTGAACAGACCAGCGGCTTTGTGGTGCAGTCGGATTACAAAGTAAACGGCGTGCGTCCCTTGATTTTGCCTGTCAGCGAATATCGCCGCGACACCCGATATACAAAAGATACATGGAACAATAAGAACAGAGCGCCATACGAAGATGCAGATCCGAAAACAAAAAAAGTGCGTCCGCTGGCGGATAGAACACTGCCTTTCGACGGAGCAAAATATCCGTATATCACAATCAGCGATTTGCTGACCGATACCATTGTGCGCATGCCCTACGAAATGAACAGAGAACATTTTTTCCATGGAAATATCGAAAAAGCCGGCGGCAAAAGTTATCTGCTGCCGCTGAAAGACCTGTTTTTTCAGATGTTTACTCCCCAACAGTTGAGAGAGGGAATAAACGGGCAAAAAATGTTTGAACTCCAAACCAATACCGGAGGAATTACCGCCGTTCTGCGTATTCCCGTACGGGATAATATCTTTATCGAATACCGGCGCATTTATTTTGAAGCCCAGCAGCCAAATATTGCAAAGAACGACGGCGCTCTGATAGAAGAAAGTTTTGGACTGGGAATTATGCCTTTAGGCAGGTTTGCCGACAATGAACATAAACACTACCGCATTGCCCTGTTTGAAAAAGGGCAGGGCGACCTCCGCCTCGAATGTTACGACGGCAATCGGCAAATTCCGGCAACGGCGCAGGTGGTGAAACGAAAAAAGGACCTTGGCATGGATGCATGCAGCATAGAATCGTACGTTGTGAACGACAATTTCGACAGAATAAAAGTAAAAATCGGCGACAAAGAAAACGTGATTGTTCCCATCTACAAAGTTCCCCAAACAAAGAAAAATTTCACCTTTGCGGTGGACTTTGGAACAACCAATACTCATATTGAATGCAGCGCCGACAAGGGAGCAACCAGCGTTTCCTTCGACATGACTGCCGGTGAAACACAGCTGAAACGCCTGCATCTGACCTACGCCTCCGAGCCTGATATTGCCAACGCTTTTGTCGATAATTTTGTTCCGACAACAATATCCGACAGCGGCGAATATTTCTATCCAATGCGCACCATTCTTGCCGAACAGGGCAATATTGACTACACAAAAGCGCCCCATAGCCTTGCCGACGCAAATATTCTGTTTATTTATGAAAAATTGCGCGTGCCTCAATATTTCAAGCAGGATTTGAACACCGACTTGAAATGGACTATAAAGGACAAGGGACAGGTGCAACTGTATATGGAAAATCTTTGTCTGCTGATGCGCAACAAGGTATTGCTGAACGGAGGCGCGCTGGAAAACACTAAAATTATCTGGTTCTATCCTGCCAGCATGACCGAAGGGCGATGCAATAAATTGAAGAAAATATGGGAAGACCTGTATAAAAAATATTTTGGCGACAATCTCGCCAACCTTATCTGCATGTCGGAGTCGGAAGCCCCCTATCATTATTTTGCAAAAAAACAGGGCGCATTTTCCAATGTGGTAACCATTGATATTGGCGGCGGAACTACCGACGTATATATAATTGAAAAGCGCGAGCCCAAACTGCTGCTCTCGTTCCGCTTTGCCTCCAATGCAGTGTTTGGCGACGGCTACAACTGGGATTCGGACAACAACGGCTTTGTGAAACTTTATGCAGAAGAGTTTCGGAAAATGTTGGACGACAACGGACAACAGGAATTGGGGCAAGTGCTGTCGCAGATAGAAGCGAAAAAAAACTCGCCCGATATTATTGCATTCCTGTTTTCGCTGGCAACCAATATGAGAACAAAGGACAACAAATCGCTGAATTTTCTCGACAAACTTGCCGACAACGACAGGCTGAAATATGTTTTTATTATTTTCTATTCCGCCATTCTCTATTTTGTTGCCAAAACCATGAAGGCAAAAGGCTTGGAACAACCATTGACACTGGCTTTCAGCGGCAACGGCTCAAAAACACTGAGAATACTCTCGAACGACAAAAACACTGTAGGCAAATTTGCCAAACTGATTTTTGACGGCGTTTACGGAACTCCAACCACCAGCATAATGGATGTTAAAATGGAAGACGAGCCTAAAAAGGCAACCTGCAAAGGCGGCATTCAAAGCAAAAGTGAAACCAGCGATTTCGACGCAACCGAGAAAATAAAATATGTGCCCACCGGCAAGGACTGGTGTCTGGGCGGAAGCAGCGGAACGGACGAAAAAATTTCCTATTCGGAAATTACTCCCGCAATGGAAAAGCAGGTGGAAGACGCCGTTGTCGATTTTGTGGAATTTCTGTTCAAACTGCACCGCGACAACGATAATTTCCTTGTTAAAAAATTTGTTGCCGACGGCGGCATTACCCAATCGGTAAAGGATATTTGCTCCAACCGCAGTGAGTTGAAAGAATTTCTTACTCTGGGCTTAAACCGCAAATATGAAGAAATTGCCGGACGACCCTTTGACCAGATAAAAAAAGAAAATTTGATAGAAAATCTGAAAAAGGACAATAAAATAGAGGAAACTCTGTTTTTCTATCCTTTGCTGGGAATACTCAATAAACTTGCCCGTGAAATCAGTAATTTGTAAAATTTTTTAAAATCGAAAAAAACATGAAAACAAGAGTATTTTTCTGGTCTATGTTATTTATTTTGTGCAGCGTCGCAGGCGCTGCACAGAATAAAATAACTCAAGAAACATTTAACAAATTGGTTGATTATGCTAATTGTATGTATGTGAGAGGTTATATGGAGGCGAATTATAGAAAAACCCCTGATACGCTCATACAAAATCATAAAAACAAAGTTATAGATAGACTTAATCAGTGTTCTCTAAACGATACAGCCACTATAATAGCAGATACTGTGTTATTTAGGTTATTGAAAGATAATAAAAACGGAAAAGAAAATGAATTAGCACAATATGTTAATAAACTAAAAAACAATTTTAAGACCGATTTGTCTAATTGTGATTTGATATATCTATTACTACCAGAATCATATAACGAAATTCGAAGTATAAATAATGCGTGGAAAGCCTTGAAAAAAGAACTTAATGATATATATTGTTCTGACAAAAATAAAGAAGCGGCAGCAACAAAGACAACAGAGACAAGTGGAAATCAGCAGACGCTATCAGACCCGTCACCAGATAATAACGACCAACTGAAACGAGCAATCGAAGCAATCAAAGAACAGATTTATGAAATAGTGCTAAATGTTACATCCACTATGTGCAAGGCTGGGATAGAGGCTGTAGGAGCGAGCTGGAGTACAATCAAAAAAGAATTTGCAAAAATAGAAGACGCACTCAAGCTGGTGTCATACATACAAAGCAATACTCTCTCTCAAAAAGCATTATATGCCGCAAACCAAGAATTAGAGAAAGAATTAGAGAAAGCAAAAAAAGCAAAAGAGAATATATTTACTGCATTAACGAAGAAAGACAATGGCTATCCATGGTCGGAAATTGGGAATATGACCCTTCAAATTGCGTCGTTGATTATTGTGTTTTTGATTGTAGTGTTTTTTAGAAAAAAAATATGGCAGTTTTTTAGAGAAAAAGTATGGCAGTTGAATAAAGACCGAACAGTTAAAGACAGAATCAAAGCAATAAAACAAAACATCCAAACAATGGAATCTGAATACAAAAAAAATACATCTGGCAACCACGAGTTGTCCGAAAAAATTAAAACATTAAAAGAAGAATGCGAACAACTAAAAAAAGACCATCCTTCGTATTTTTCTAAAATCAATCCGATAATCGAACACTTAAACACATTCCTGAAAACGTTGAATAACACAGACAGTGAGTCGTTAATTGAAAATTTGGAAAAAGCAGTCGAAGAAACAAAAACTAAAACAGAAGAATTAGTCGGGCAATTAGAACAAAACAGGGAAACTATAGACGCAAAAAGGTTGGAAATAAATCAGTCGAGAGAAAAACTCAACCGATTAAACAATGAAAATCTAACAAGTAATTCTGTACTCCCAACAATCGAATATTTAAAAATAGGCGAGGCAAGCATGCAAAATACTATCAAAGAAATAGATGAGTTGAAGAAAAAAATAGAAGAGTTAAAAGCGGAACTCCAAAAAGTCCGTCCATATCATTCTAAAACAAACAAGTTAAAAAAACAATTAAATGAAGACGAGGATAGATTGGACAGTGCAATCAAAGTCATAAAGGACTTGAACGCAGCAATAAAACAAGTGAATGCCGACGTCGATGGCTTGAACACAGAAATAAAACAACTGAACGGGAAGATACAGTACAACCAACAACAAAATACTATTGTAGTCAATGCAGACTCGCCCGTTTTATATGCGTCGTCGATAAATATCGAAACTATGACATTTAATGCTGTCAGTACAGAGTCAAATGTTAAAACAGTTTATGTTTTACACAAAAAAGGAACAGGCAGAGCAGAATTTGAGGTTTACAGCGGAGCGTTTGCCAAGGTATTGTGCGAACATCATTTTCTTGTCGGCTGCGATTTACAGACGCTTGGCAACACAAGAGTTGTAACCACCCAAGCCGGCGTTGCCGAAAAGCAAGACGACGAAACATGGAAAATAACCCAACAGGCAAGAGTACAATTTGAATAAATTCACTAATAAATTAATTTAAAATAAAAGAATTATGAGTAAAATATGCCCAAATGTGAATTGTAACACAGCAAACCCCAGCGATGCAAACTACTGCATAAATTGCGGCGCAGCCTTCTCCAAAGAATCCGGAGAAAAACAAAAAACACATAATATATCGGAACAATTACAAATAGAAATTTTCTCACCACCACCGGTTTTATATGCTTCGTCGATAAATATCGAAACAGAGACATTTTATTCTGTTACTGCGGCAGCGGACGACACAACAATTTATCGTCTGACAGTAAGAAAAGGAACGAGCACGGCAGCAGAATTTGAGGTTTACAGCGGAGCGTTTGCCAAAGTATTGAGTGAACATCATTTTCTTGTCGGCTGCGATTTACAGGCGCTTGGCAACACGAAAGTTGTAACCACTCAAGCCGGCATTGCCGAAAAGCAGGACGATGACGAAACATGGAAAATAACCCAACAGGCAAGAGTACAATTTGAATAAATTCACTAATCACTAATCACTAATCACTAATCACTAATCATGGAATTGCATTATCTAATCATTGCCTCGGTTGTTGTTTTAATTCTGATTTTTCAGATTGTAATCTTCTGTTCCAGCCTGCGCAAACAGAAAACCTTTAAAACCGTTTTCCCCAACAAAGACGAGGCTTTTACGCTCGGCAACAGGATTATATATGTCGATATTGATCCTGTTAATCCGGTGCTGGCAACAATCTGGAAGTCGATTAATAGTTATTTGCGTAATAATTCGGGAGCAGTGAGCGACTATCATCTTATAAAGGACATTGTGGACAGAAACTGCGACGCCGCCGAAGACGAAATCAGCGCCCAAATTCCCGTGCCGCTCTACTACGGCTTGACGGGAACAATGGCGGGCATCCTGATTGGCGTTGGTTTTCTGGTGGAAGGCGGCGGGTTAGACGCCCTTTTGCAATCGTCCAACAGCGGCAAGGGCAGCGAAGGCATACAGGCTCTGATGGGCGGCGTGGCGCTGGCAATGATTTCCAGCATCGTGGGAATACTGCTGACCACCATCGGCTCATTGCGTTTCAGAACGGCAAAAGCCCGCATGGAACGCAATAAAAACGTTTTTCTGAGCTGGATACAAACAACGCTGCTGCCACAACTGTCGAACGATGTGGGCGATATGCTCAATAAAATGGTTGCCAATCTCAGCCGGTTCAACGAGGTATTTTCGAGCAATACGGGCGATTTGCGGGCGGCGCTCGACACGGTAAACGAATCGGTCAAAAATCAGGCTGAACTGATGACGGGAATTAATCAGTTGAAAATTCGACAGATTGCCACCGCCAATATAAAGGTTTACGACAAACTGAAAAACTGTACGGCAGAGATTGGACGCTTTGGCAATTATATTCACAGCGTCAACGAATATATTGCCAGCGTGCGGGATTTGAACGAAAAATTAGATCGGAACGAAAACCGCACCAAAGCAATTGAAGATATGGCAGTTTTCTTTAAACAGGAAAAGGAAATATTCGAGGAGCGCCGCGTTGCCATGAATACTGCCGTTGGCAGGATGGACGAAACGCTGCAACGGGCGCTTTCCCAATTGGGCGACCATACCGAAACACAACTCCGCGAACTGCAAAAAGCAGCCGGCAAACAGCAGGACGCCCTGCAAAGAAAACTTGACGAAACAGGCGTCCTGATTGATGAACTCAAAAATCTGACCGCCGTAAAAACAGGCGTCAACAGTCTGGAAAAAGCAACGCAGGAACAGAATAAAAAGTTGGACAGACTGATTGTGATAATGGAAAAAATGGCGGCACAAAAACAGCCGGTACAAAACTTGACCGATGTTCGTCCCACCGATACTTTGACAGAAGAAAATACTGCGAAAAATATCAGTATTCAATGGAATTTGAAAATCTTCGTTCTGACAGTCGGCATCCTTATTATATTGATGCTGTTTTATCTAATATTTAATAAATTAATTTAAGAGAAATTATGAGTCGTGAGTTAAGCAGTGATGAGAGAAAATGTCCAAATTTGAAATGTGAGGCGCCATACGCCGCCACCGCAAATTATTGTTATGATTGCGGCGAAGCCTTATCCGAAGGAGCCAGAGAAAAACAGAAAAAACAACGGGAGCAGGAAAGGGAATTGAATGCAGCCATTACTAAAATCAACAAATTGGAAGAGAAAAATCAGGGTTTGGAAGAGAAGATTGACGCTTTGAGAAAAAAAAATGGCATTTTGGAAGAAAGAATTGGCGATTTGAGAAAAACCAATCGAGATTTGGAAAGAAAAATTGGCGATTTGGAAAAACAGGATCGAGATTTGGAAAAATCAAATAAAGCCCATGACCCAAAGCATAATGAAGAACAGAATAATATTCCTAAATGGTATTATTGGTCTTTTTTGGGGTTGGCTGTTGGATTTTTAATTTTTTTAATTTTTTTAATTTTTTTATATGAGGGATAAAATTATAAAAATTTGTAAACTAATCACGATAGTAATTCTATGTATAATATTGATAAAATGGGCATTATATCCGGTTTCTGTTGGTATTGTGAGTCGTATCTATTGTTGTGCGTATTTGGGATTTCTTGTTGGTTGTTTCTTTTTTGTAGAAATACCTCGAATAATAGAGAAATTCAAGAATGGGGAATGGATCGCTATTATTCTTGCTATTAGTGGTCTATTGTCTCCCTTGTTATTGTTTTCGGAAAATTTAAAAATTCGATTAGACAATACATTTGGAGGAAGAATGAAATATAAAATTGAAAAGATATTTGAAAACAAAGCAGTGAACGAAGAACATGTGATATACGGCTTTGATATAACAGAATATAAAAAATCTCCAACGATAGAAGACAACGGGCATTTGCAGCCTTTATATAATCGCTATATTTCCAATATTGATAGCATTGATAGCAAGGATAGCCTTGTTTTGGTAACGCATCCGGATAGTACAAAAAATATAAAATACAGAGAATTTTCGAGAGCAAAAATATGCGCCGATTTAATCAGGCATCATAAGATGAATAGACAGGGGGCTTTTTCAATATATACAATTGGAACAGAAACTAAACTATTGAACGAAAAATCTAAATTTTCAAAAGATAACGTTGAAACTGCTATTCAAAAAATGTTTGAGATTGAATATAAAGACAAAGAAACTCACTTGGAAACATACTACGATACAATATATTATATAGTAGGAAAAACAAAAAGAGACAAATATAAATTTGCCAAATATATTTTACATACATACAGCGATTTTGTGCAGGATAAAGGCACACAAAGCACACATACAGATAAGGTTAATATAGATAAAATCAGAAAGGGAACAAATCAAAAAAAGGGATTTGGAGATTTGAACATAATAGAAAATTTATTTATTTTGCCACACGATAACAAAACAGAACATAACAAAAATGTTGTTATAGATGGCGAAGGTACTTTATACGATAGAAGAATTGATGTTACAAAAGACATTAATACGGATGATGAGTTTGGCGATGCCATCCATAATATAAAGCATCACAATCATACTTTTTATTATTCTACCCATATAGTCTCCCCAAATATAGAATTCCCTGATGAATTGTATCAAATTAAATTACATGGAAAATATCCGGATCATAGCACAGTTAATCTTCAAAACATCGACACAGAAGATGATGAGATTCTGTTGAGTTCAACAACTTTTGCAAAGATAAACAAAGGAAAATATGCATTTCAAATTAATGGTATTTCTGGCGATAATAAACTTATTACAGATATTGCTCGCGATGATATTCATGTTCGTTTAGTATTGAATTTGAAGCCAAATAATTTGAATTGGGTATTCAAAATATTTGTTGTTTTGCTTGCTGCAATATGTGGCGCCTGTATTCCGTATTTTTTAGTTAAATTGTCCAACTATATAAATAATCAAAACACACTAAAAACATCATGAACATCTGCCCCAAATGTAACACAGCAAACCCCAGCGACACAAATTATTGTTTTCAATGCGGCGAAGCCTTATCCGAAGAAGCCAAAAGCAGACGTAAGGCATGTCCAAAGTGTAAAACGGAAAATAATATTGACGCAAATTACTGCAAGAAATGCAGTACCGCCATTTCCGACGACGCCCGAGAGAAGGAAAAAAATGCACAGAAAAAATGTCCGGAATGTTTCACGGAAAATATCGTCGATGCAAATTACTGTAGAAATTGCGGAAGAATATTGACCGACAACAAAGAAGTCCTTGAAATGGATAAATTGAGCAAGGCAAAAGAAACAATTCAACTGCTCAAAAAAGCATTCCCCGCAATAGAGGAAAAAAACCGCAATCTGGAAAAAGAAAAAAAGGAACTGACGGAGAAACAGCAGAAACTCACAAAGAAACAGGAGTCTTTGTCGGCAGAACTGCTGAATGCACAGGTAGAAATTGAATCGCTCAACAACCGGATTCGTCCTTTAAAAAAAGACAGAAACTACTGGATTATATCATTCTTAATAATGCTGGGTTTATTTGTGACAGTATTAGTATTTCTGATATTTAATCATAACAGTTTATCTGGAAAACAGGAGAAAATAACACAGTTGAGGCAAAACATAGAAACGCTTGAACGGAAAAATAAAGAACTTGCCGGAGAAAAAGAAAAGATTGAAAAATTGAAAAGCAATGAGAAAACAAATCTTACAGAATTAAAGAAGAAAGTAACAGAACTTGAGCAGGCAAATTCACAACTTGTTGATGAAAAAAACAGTTTGACAGAAAAAAACACAGAACTTGTTGATGAAAAAAACAGATTAAAAAAAGAAAATACACAACTTGCCGATGATAAATCGAAACTTCAAAACCAGATTAATGCGGCTGCGGAATACTGTCCCATTGTGATACAATCAATAAAAGTTTGCAATACATATAAAGACGGGACAATAGAAACGGATTACGGCAAAACCATATATGCTTCCAGTTCAATGTTTTTATCTCCTCAAATAGAATATGTCGGCTTAAAAACAGGTCAAACCATTACGCTGTACACGAAGTTATATGCTGGTAAAATATTACAATATAATGCAAAAGATTCTCTTTCCGGCTATACATATAAAACGGAAATAACAGTTTCAAGTACAGGAAAAACAGGCTTGTCCGGTTGGGGCGACGAGAAAAAAGGACATTGGAAAAAAGGCGACTACCGCTACGAAGTCTGGTATGACGGAAAACTCCTGAAAAAAATAGATTTTCAATTATATTAATAAAAAAAATAAAAAATGAGTAAAAATAAAAAAGAATCGTTTTTTTGGGCAAGTTATTCCGACTTGATGACAAGTCTGTTTTTTGTGATGCTGGCGCTGTTTGTCCTGACCGTCGCCTTGCAACACAGCAAAATAGAACAGCAGGCAGTTACTATCGACACATTGGAACGCTTAACGCAAATCGACCGTCAGTTTGAGCCGCTCGTCAAATCGGGCGCGTTTGTATATTATTCGAAAAGCAAAAAATTTGTTGCAAAGGATTTAATCGGTCATGAAATATTCGATCCAAACAAAACCGAAATTCTTCCGCAATTTGAAGCCCCAACCATCGCGGTGGGCAAAGCAATCGACAGTCTGCTAAAACAACTACCGCAGGACAGCTCAAAAATTTCCTATCAATTAGTTATCGAAGGCAATGTGGCAAACAAATGGGATAAAAGTATCGACCAAGACGAGACCAAGGGCTACAAAATCAGTTACGAGCGGGCGCTGGCAGTATATCTGCTGTGGCTGGCACACGGTATCGATTTGCGCAGTTACAATACCGAAATTCTTATCTGCGGCAGCGGGTTCAACGGTATGGACAGAGACTCAACAGAAGAAAACAATAAAAGATTTTCGATACAGATAATACCCAAAATAAGTTCACCAAAAGAAAAATAATCAGAAAATGAAAAAAACAGTTTGTATATTGCTGCTTGCAGCATTGATAATTTCCTCGATGCATTCGTGCCGGCAACGGGCAGGGCGCAACAACAGCCGCTCGTCGAGCAGAGACGCTCAGACAACGGAAACAACGCGCGGCAAAACCGTTGTTAAAATGCGAAAAGAGGGCGGCGTGTATCATGTCCCCTGCAAAATTAACGGCGCCGAAATGGAATTTATTTTCGATACCGGCGCCTCCAACATCACAATTTCGCTGGTCGAAGCTCTGTATCTCTACAAGCAGGGAAAGCTTAAAGACGAGGATTTTCAGGGTACGGCACAATACCAGATTGCCGACGGCAGCATCTCCGAAGGCTCGATTATTCAACTGCGTACAGTAGAAATAGGCGGCAAAAAACTGACCAATGTCAAAGCGTCCATTGTTCACAACATGGATGCGCCTCTGCTGCTGGGGCAGTCGGCGCTGGCAAAATTCGGCAAAATCTCAATCAATTATCAAAAAAACGAAATCATATTTGAACAGTGATTAATGCCTGCGGCGGTTGTCTGAACTGTAACACCCTAAAAAAATGGTTCAACTGGGATTTGTGTGGAAAATCCATAGATCCCTTATTTCCAAAAGCGCCCTTAGTAGAGATGCTATTAATCGCGTATCTACGCCCTTATTCCCGTTGTTCGGACGAGGCTGTGCCTCGTCCGGTTTATCTTGGCAGGCTGCGCCTGCCAACAAAAATGCAAGAGCAGGCACAGCCTGCGTAGATAGAGTGGACAAGGTTCTACCTTGTCCCAACAGCCGTGGCGGGTTTGCTGCCGGAGGCTAAAGCCACCGGTTAATAAAATGCAGTCCCTGCGGGACTTTCCGCCGCAGAAATCCGACGGCATTTCAATAGGGCGCGATAAATCGCGCCCCTACGGCGACGCAAACAATCCTGCCAATCTTGTAAATCTTAATAAAATCAAGGTTCAGACAATCACATCAATCACCCAAATCACCTTAAAATCACAGGTCAGACAGCCGCCGCAGGCACTAATCACTAATGCCTAATCACTAATCACTAAAAAAAACCGCAATTGACGGCGCAGTTGGCGCAGGCGGTGGCGGCGACGGCGTTTCGGTCGAACTGAAATATGGAAATTCGGGTTTCGCCGGCAACAATCAGATTATTATTGACGGCTTTTACGTCGTATGCGCGTGTGCCGCCACCCATTAGACGGCTGTCGAGGAGAATACTGCGGAAAGCCCCGTCGCCGGCATAGCAGCTTATTCTCGGCTCGCCCTTTTCGGAAGTCAGAATATCGCCTCCGGCGGTTTTGGCAAGATGGACGGGGTTACAGCAGCCGGCAAACATGCCTTTTCCTGCGCCCGCTTTGCCAAACGACCCGATATATTCGCCGTCGAGAGTATATTTTTCCACCTTGTGTCTGCCCGAGTTGGAGCAGTAGAGTGTTTCGTCGATTACCTCAACGCCAAAGGTATAACTTGGTATGATAAATCTGTTTGGACTGTTGATAAACCGAACGAAATCGCCGTTTTTGCCATATTTGTGGATGTGTTTATTGGCTGCATCGGCAACAAACACGTGGTTGGCGGAGAGCGTCATGGAGCAAAAATCCGAATTATCGCTGCAAGCCTGCCATGCGCGGAGTTTGCCGCCCTTATCCGAATACACTTCTACCCCTGTGGCGTGGAGAATATATATTTCTCCGCCGTCGATGACAATATCGCGGGCTTCGACGCCGGTATTGATGCTCGATACGAGGCTGCCGAAGAGCTTAGCCACGTCTGCGCCGCTGTTTTTGTCGGCTACGACGCCGTTATACACCAGCACTTTACCGTTGCAGGCGGCATATATGTGATTATCGTAATAATCGATACATTTCACCGACTCTTCGACGGCGAAACCGGCAACCATTTTATATGGTGTGGCAAGTTTTTCGACGTCAACTCTGCTCATTTCGGCATTTTTGTCGATACTGCTGTTTTTGTCGATAGATTTTTTGAGCAGCGAGCCGGATACTGCAACAACCGATCCGGTTGCCAGCACTGTTCCAAATCCTCTCAGAAAATTCCTGCGGTCTGTTTTATTTACTTCTTTCATTATTCTTTCTTTTTAATCATCTATTACATCTTTTCAATCACATATTTTATCTTTCAATCCACTTGCGACGACGTTCCGACCCTTTGCGACGACGTTCCGACCCTTTGCGACGACGTTCCGCCCCTTTGCGACGACGTTCCGCCCCTTTGCGACGACGTTCCGACCCTTTGCGACGATATTTCCACCCCTGTGCGACGACGTTCCGCCCCTTTGCGACGACGTTCCGCCCCTTTGCGACGATGTTTCAACCATTTTTAACAACGTTTCAACCCCTTGCTACGATATTCCGACCATTTGCTACGATGTTCCGACCATTTGTAACGCCATTTACATGCAATTTTTCTCTTTCGCCATGCAATTCGTCATTGAAAAAATGTAATTGACAGCTCATTTAGTTTCGCTTGTTGGTGTTGTCAGCGGAATTGTGCGGACTTTTTTCTTTAGATTGATGAATGAATACTCGCCTGCTTTTATCGGATTGCTTCCTTTATAGATTATGTTGCCTGTTTTCAGAAACTCCATCAACTGTGCATAAAGTTCGTTCAGTTTTCCCATGTTTTCGTAAACAATTCCGCGTCTTTTACCAAAAATTTCAAACTGTTGCAGGTTATACTGCGTGATTGGCGTTACCGCTGTCGACAGATGATTGATAATTTCGTCGTTTAAACCCACAACTTTCAGTTCCGACATAAAAGTTCGGATGTTTGTATTCACAAGCATCAGATTATGGCGTACTCCTTCGGCGTCTCGACTGTGAATTTTTTTAGTCAGAAGCGATATTCCAAAGTCTTTATCGCTTATTCCTATGCTTGTGCCGGCAAGATGAAGGTATCCGCGCAACTTGTTTAAGGGGTCAGCCAGACCGTCGAGGGTTTCATACAGCTGTTTGGTGATTTTTTTCAGCTCTTTTGTTTCTGTTTGTGGCGATACCAGGTCTTCGGCGGCATTTATCATGGTTTCAAAGCCATTAAAATACTCTTCGTTGAACATCGGCGAGAATGCCGTAAAATCTGCAAGGTCTCGACGTCCAAGCGACAAACCATAACTGCAAATCACTGTAAGTTCTTCGATTTTACAATCGAACTTTTTAGAATTTTTTTCGGATTTCATTTCTCTTTCCTTTTTTTCAATTATTTATTTTAAATTAAATTTCCTTTTTTTTTATCATCCGCGCAGCCTCCGCACCGACCATGTCCACTATTTTTCACTTTTTTTTAAAGATGCGGAGTTGCACGGACTTTTTTTTACTGCTTAAATATTTTTTTTATCATTACATTCACTTTTTTTTATCATCCGCGCAGCCTCCGCATCTTTTTATATGATTTTTTTTACGACTAATGACCACGATACGGAGTTGCACGGACTTTTTAATTTAATTAATCAAATTCTTATATTTTATAAATTCTTTATTTATCTGTTTTATCTGAATACCCAGCCTTTGGCGGTAGCAATTTCCTGATTACTGTCCTCTGCCGCGCCTCTATTCCCGACCTTTATTTCTTTGGTAACGCCTGCAAAAGTGTTGCTGTGCAAAGTTGCATACATTGCATTATAAGCCTCGGTTGTCAGAGCCGTCTCCGAACAGTCAATATACCTCAATGCGGGGTTATTGCTAAAATTCAGTTCTCTGATGATGTTATGCCAACATTCAAAATGTTCAAGTGCGGGGTTTTTGCTAAGATCTACGCTTGTTGCGCCCTGTACTCCGACGTTGAGACAGGTCATATTTACTCCTTCAACGGTTACGGTGTGATTGGCGGCGGTTGTTTTAAACTCATGATTAAAATGAGGGTCTTCAACAGTAATATCCACAGTATCTTTATCGCCGTCTCCCCAGTCGATGATTGCTGTTCCTGTGCCTTTCAGACCCATGTCGATTGAAGAAACCGTTGTTACCACTTTCATCTGCATCAGATTAACAGTTACATTAACCGTTGTGGATGTTCCATTGCTTGCGGAGGCAGTAATGGCGGCTGTTCCGGATGCAATGCCCAAAACCACGCCGTTATTATCGACTGTGGCAACGTTGGTGTCGCTACTTGCGAAATTAATGGTTTTATTTGTGGCATTATCGGGGTACACCGAGGCTTTGACAGTGTCCCTTGCGCCAACATAAATGCTCATGGCGTTTCTTTCAACAATCACGCTTTCAACAGGAACACCTTCGTCGTTCTTGTCCTTGCTGCAGGATGCAAATGCAACAACGCCTGCGATTACCATGTAGAATAAATTTTTTTTCATTACCGATTTGTTTTACTTTTAATTATACATTATTTAGATATAGTTACATTTTTTATTTTCATCCTGATACATTTAATTTACAGTCCATCCTTTATCGGTTGCTATTGTTTTTTTGCAGGCGTCTTCGCCGGGATTGTGACGGATATTGAGGTCTTTGGTTTGCCCCTGCGGTGCATTTTTGTGGAGCGACTGGAACATTGCGTTCAAAGCGGGAGCGCTGAGGTTGTTGGCGGCGCAACTCAGGGATTGCAGCTCGGAATTTCTGCTCAAATCGAGCGATGAAATCCGGTTTTCGTCGCATCCAAGTTCTTTCAGGGCGTAATTTCTGTTTACATCGAGGCGTTCGAGGCGGTTGCGACGGCATTCGAGAACAGTCAGATACGGACTTTGGCTGACATCGAGTTCGGTCAGGTCGTTATCTTCGCAAAACAGGGCGGTAACATTTGCTCCGACAATTTTCACAACACGTGCGGCGACGTTTGTGGCGTAATCGTGTTCCACAAAATCGCCCTGAACGGTTAGCGAGAGGCGTTTCGTTTGGTTATCGCCCCAATAAATTGTAACAATGCCCGTTCCGGCAATCACCATGCGGATTTTCCGAATATCGCCGGAGGCGCTCATGCTGATTTGCGGCTCGTTGTTGTTTTTTGCCGCGACGCTTCCGCAGTTCGCAAGCGATGCCAAAGCCATTGTGAAAGCCACTGTTACACCCAAATTCAATACTTTTCTTTTCATCTTAATAATTTTTTACTGTGCTCAACAGATACGGATAACTGCGTTAAATGTTTCATTTTTGACAGGATTTTTTTCCTCTCATTCTTCGGACGCCTCCATAAACATCCATCCTTTTCCCTGCGCCGGCACTTTGTTACAGCCCGACGAGCCCGCATTTCTCTCAATCCAGATTTCTTTTTGATTGTTACGCGGAGGATTTCCGTGCAGTGAACCAATCATTGCGTCCATCTCGGTAAGACCGATGTAGTTACTT
This sequence comes from Prevotellaceae bacterium, assembly GCA_031279695.1. Taxonomy (GTDB): domain Bacteria; phylum Bacteroidota; class Bacteroidia; order Bacteroidales; family UBA932; genus JAIRLF01. The sequence goes on from JAITIA010000193.1 coordinate 21,036, forward strand.
TCGCAGTTTACGGTCTGCAACCCTGTATTTTGGGTTAAATTGAGCGCCGACAGATAGTTTTTACGGCACAACAGGAGTTGAAGAAGGGGATTTTTTTCCAAATTGAGCGACATTATCTGATTGTCGCTGCAATAAAGATATTCCAGAGCGGGATTTTTGCCGACGTCGAGCCTGCTGATTTTGTTATTCTCGCAGTTCAGAAAAACCAGATGCGGACTTTGAGTAACATCGAGACTGATCAGGCGGTCGCTGTTGCAGCTCAAGCCCGTAACATTTGTTCCGGTAACAGAAATATCGGCGGTGTCGCGCACTGGCGAGTAAGTATGTTCCACCACAATACCGTCGGCATTTAAGGTGAAATTCTGCGTTTTACCGTCGCCCCAATCGATGACGGCTTCGCGCGTTCCGATGAGCCCTATACGCACTTTTTCGACCGTTCCAACGGCTTTCATGACGATTGCGGTATCTTGATACTCGGTATCGTCGTAATCGCTCTGGTCTTTGCATCCCATCATGGCGATTGTTACTAATACTATGGCAATTAAGCCGGAAATGTTTCTTTTCATTACAGATTCTTTTAATTAAAAATACGTTTTTTTTAATCCTGATATTATAGATGTATGTTTGTCGATTTTCGTTGCATGGAGTTTGAAATTTTTTTAATATCCTCTTACGATTGCTGCCACTAATCACTAATCACTAATCACTATATTTCGTTTCAGTCCCGAATATTTTGTGCGTTTCACTGCCGAATGTCTGAACAGTTTTTGAAAATTCTCTTCGCTCAGGTTTTGCCATTCGATTGCGGTTTTGTTCAGCAGTTCGGCGGGCGGATTAAATTGGGGTTCAGTATTTTCCTTTGCAAAACGGATATTGTGCGGGCAAACGTCCTGACAAATATCGCAGCCGAAGATGCGTGAAGCAAGATTTTTACCCGTGTCGGGCAGTGCATCGCGGTGTTCTATTGTGAGATACGAAATACATTTCATCGCATTGAGCACGTATGGCTCAACAAGCGCTCCGGCGGGGCAATTGTCGATGCATCGCGTACAGTCGCCACATTTTGAAGTTATTGGACTGTCGTAGTTCAGTTCGATATTCAGCACCAGTTCGGCAAGAAAATGAAACGAGCCTTTTTTATCGACAATCAGACAGGTATTTTTGCCAATCCAGCCTGTTCCAGCGCGTTGTGCCCATGCTTTTTCGAGTATTGGCGCAGAATCGACAAAGGCTCTGCCTTCCGTTTCCCTGTTTTCGTGTTTTATGAAGTTCAGCAGTTGATAAACTTTTTCCTTAACAACAAAATGATAATCACGACCGTAGGCATATTTCGATATTATTGGCGCTCCGGAGGTCTGTTTTTTTGCTGAATAATAGTTATATGCAAGCGACACAACCGATTTTGCGCCTTCCACAAGTTTTGCAGGATTGAGACGCATTTCTCGCCTGTTTTCCATATATTTCATGCCGGCATGATAATTCTGTTTCAGCCATTTATCCAGTATTGCGGCTTCGTTTTCCAGAAATTCGACTCGGGCTGTGCCGCAGGCTGAAAACCCAAGTCGAAACGCCTCTGCCTTAATTTTATCCGTAAGCGTCTTTATCTCCTCCATTTCCCGAAAAATCAATCAATTACATCAGTAATAAGTGATAATTCTGATTTGCAGGGAATACGTCTGTTCGTTCGACAGCGACCGTTTATTTATCCAGTTTTTTTGATCGTCGTATTCGTAAACATACGAAAAATAAGTGAGTTCGTTGCCTCGGTATTTTGCCCGTTCGACGCTTGGATTGTCAAATTCATCATATTCATAATCAAATTCATAGTCGATACCGCCACGGTGATTGTATTCAACTTTGCGTGTCAGCCGGTCTCGCTCGTCGTAAACGTATTCGGTTTTGCGATATTCTGCGCCGTCGTTGTGAATTTCTTCAATCAGCCGGTTTTTGTCATCGTATTTATATTCAAATTTTTCGTTGTTGATATCCAGCAAACCGAGTTTCTTTTTTATTTCCATCACTGCCACATTTCCATTGCTGTTGTAGGTATAATGGTTTGTGGATATGAGTCTTCCACGCGAAAAGAGTTCTTTGGTCGATAAACGGTTCGAGGCGTCGTATTTATATTTGTATATAAAATCGGCTTCAACGTCAGAGTTTTGGCGGATTTCGGAACTGATTTTTCCCGCTTTGTTGTACGATATTTCGTGTCGGTATTTTATATCGCCGCCAACCTCGTTCGATATTTCTTTGGTTTTGCGGCAGTTTTTGTTGAACGAAAAGTCGGTCAGCACAATTTCGTTCAGTCCGGGATTGACCTCGTTCAGTTTATACTGCGATTCGCTGATACTCTTTACATTGCCTTTTAATTGCATTTCCTTGCAGGTGGTTTTGTACTGTGCCGCTGCGAGGTTTGTCATCAGAAGGGCAATCACTGTAATTATCTCAATTTTACTCTTTTTCCTCATAATTTTTCTGTTTTTCCTTTTTATTAATAATATGTCTTGATGCAAGTTCGTCGATAATATCGCTTAATTTGACGTTCTGATTGACCATCAACACCATAAGATGATAAATCAAATCTGCAATTTCGTAAACCATTTCTTTGTCGGAATTTTTGGCGCCAATTATTACTTCGGTGGTTTCTTCGCCCACTTTTTTCAGAATTTTGTCCAGTCCCTGTTCAAACAAATAGCTTGTATATGAGCCTTCTGGACGGGTTTCGCGGCGTTCGACAAGCAGGTCGAAAAGGGCGTTGAGCGAAAAGCGGCGTATTTCGTCGGAAACAAAAACAGGAGTGTAGAAACAGGACTCTTCGCCTGTGTGACAGGCTGGTCCGTCTTTTACAACTTCCACAACCAGCGCATCGCCATCGCAGTCGGCATAAATGCTTGCAATATGTTGCCAATTGCCCGAAGTTTCGCCTTTGCGCCACAATTCTTTGCGACTGCGGCTGTAGAAGCAGGTTTTTTTCTCGGCAATGCTGATTGCCAGGCTTTCGGCGTTCATATACGCCAATGTAAGCACTGCCTTAGTGTAATGGTCCTGAACGATTGCGGGAATCAGTCCATTTTCGTCAAAATTGAGTTTATCAATCATTTATAATAATTTTTTTCGTTTAAAGATGTAAAGCGTTCCGACTGCCGAAACCAGTATCAAAAGCAAACTGAACAGGTAGCCGTATTTCCATTCTATTTCGGGCATTGCGCGGAAATTCATTCCGTAGATTGAGGCTATTAGGGTTGGCGGCATAAAAATCACTGAGGTTACGGTGAATATTTTGATGATTTTGTTCTGTTCGACGTTGATTAGTCCAAGCACTGTATCCTGCAAATATTCAAGTCGTTCAAACCCAAAATCGGCGTGATTGAGCAGCGAATTTACGTCGCCAATCATCACGCCCACTTTTGTTTGAATATCGGACGGGAAGAGATTGCTTTTCAGTATCGACGAGAGCGTGCGCTGTTTGTCGATGATATTTTCTCTGATTGTCATAATATTTTCCTGTAACTGGCTCAAATACACGAGTGTGGCTTTTTCAACCGTGCCGGTTATTATTTTGCGGGTCAATTGGGTGATTTCCTTTGCAATACCCTCAATCATGTCGGCGTCGAGGTCGATTCTGTTTTCGAGTATCGATATAAGCAGGTGATAGCCTGTGATATAAGCATTATGCGTTGAAAGGAGTTTTCTGCCCACTTCCGAGAGTGTTCTCAGGTCGGTGTTGCGGGCGGTAATAAGTATTCCTTCGCAGATTGTAAACGACACTGGTTCTTCGACATAGCCGTCGCCCTGAGAGAGGAGAAAATTTGTATTTCCGTAAACAGTATCGTCGGATTCCGAGTATCGCGAACTGCTTTCAATTTCTTCTGCCTGCGCTCTGGTTTGCAGTTCCGTATTCAGAAATGCCTCAATTGCACGCTTTTCCTTACCCAGCGGGTCGTTCAAATCAATCCACACAATATCTTCAAACCCCAAATCGTTCAGCAGTTTGAGGTCGGCGCTTTGCAGGATTTTAGTTCCTGATTTATAGAAAAATAATACCATATCTTTTTTGTCAATTATTAAAAATGAATACCGTTAATTAAAAAGTTGTTTTATCAAGATAAAATGCCCGTGTTAAACCGCGCAAAACGTGGTTTAAAGGGCTATCAACTTCGGTATTTTGACTTCAATTTCAACACCATATTCCAAAACAGGACAAGGGCTTTGTGTTTAGCGAAATTGAAATCATAATCAATATTTTCTGTAAGATATTTAATAGCATCGTTATAGTTCAGCACTTTGCGGTGTTCCGCAACAGCAGCCGGAATATTGTTTACACCAGTCGAAAGGGCGTGGTTAAACTCCGATATAAAACTGTTTGTCAGCGGAGTAACGGCAGCCCATGTTGCAAAAACGAAAGGCAGTCCGGTAAAATTTTGCCATGCTTCTGCCAAATCCTCTTTGTATTTGAATTTATGCTCATAATCAAAGACTTTGTCGCCAATCAGAACAAAAGCCGCGTCCTTTCTGTCGGGATTTATTTCATCAGTCGAATTAAGTGGCAACATGGAAACATCTGTTTTCCAGTAGTCTTTCAGCAGCAGTTGCGCCAGCAGGGTCGATGTACGCGATTCTCCGTCAAGATAGATGTTTTTAACGGCATCAACAGGCTGATTTGCAAGCAATACCACAGACCGCACTTTGCCTGAAGCGCCTATGCAATAGTTCGATATTATTTTTCGGTCGGGTATCGAAGGCAGCATTGCCGCAGGAACAATACCCGCATCGACGTCCTTCTCCTTCAATCGCATTGCACATTCGGCGGGCGTATCATAGCAAAGGTCGATAAAATCAATCAGTTTCGAGCGTTTCAAGCCATACACAAATGGCGAAGTGTTCAGATATGATATGACCGATATTTTTATCTTTTTCATTTGAATATCTGTTATTTAAATGAACAAACCTGTGATTTGTCCCCGATTATCAGTAATATAATTTTCGATATTTTTCCGGCGCATTTCCGGAAAATATCTTCTAAAAAAACGGCGCAAAATTATAAAATAGTTATGAATTTCGTGCAATTTCTTTTCCAAAAATCATAATTGCCCGATTATCAGATACCAATTAAAGCCACCAAACTGCAAACAGAGAGAATTGCATTGAATTTTCCGGCAATATTTTCCAAAAATTGCCCTTTGAAAATTGCCAAAAAAACGGTTGAAAAAAGTTTGAGGCGTTATTGACAGAGAAATCAAAAATCAAAAATCGTCAATCAAAAATCGTCCTTTAAAACATAAAATTGCCGAAAGGATAGCGTCCGGCGTCTATTTCGACCACCATTTTATAAATATCGTTCCGCATTTTGTCGATATTCGATTTTTCTTTGGCGGAGACAAAGATGCAGGGCGAATTTTCCTTTGCCAGCCAGGTATTTTTCATATCGTCGAGACTGATATTTGCCGGAGTTGGGGGCGTCAGGTCATACTCGTCCTTTGCCTCGAAAGTATAGGCGTCGATTTTGTTAAACACGAGATATACAGGCTTGTCGCCTGCGCCAATTTCGTGCAGAGTGTCGGCAACCACACGTATCTGCTCCTCGAAATTGGGATGCGAAATATCGGCAACATGCAGCAAAATGTCGGCTTCGCGCACCTCGTCGAGCGTCGATTTGAACGATTCGACCAGCTGATGCGGCAACTTGCGGATAAAACCCACCGTATCCGACAGCAGAAAGGGAAGATTTTCGATAACCACCTTGCGCACTGTTGTATCGAGCGTTGCAAAAAGTTTGTTTTCGGCAAAAACGTTCGATTTGCTCAGCAGATTCATAATTGTCGATTTGCCTACATTGGTATAGCCCACCAGCGCCAACCGCGTGAGGCTGCCGCGATTACCGCGCTGCGACGCCATTTGACGGTCGATTTTTTTCAACTGTTCTTTCAGTTTCGTGATGCGGGTGAGAACAATCCGGCGGTCGGTTTCGAGCTGTGTTTCGCCCGGTCCGCGCATGTTCAAGCCGCCCGAGCCGCCACGCTGACGTTCGAGATGCGACCACATCCGTTTCAGGCGCGGCAACAGGTACTGATACTGTGCCAGTTCGACCTGTGTTTTTGCATACGCCGTTTTTGCCCGCTGAGCAAAGATATCCAAAATCAGCGCCGTGCGGTCGAGTATCGAACAGCCCAATTCGCGTTCCAGACTGCGCAGTTGCGAAGGCGTCAGTTCGTCGTCGAAAATCACCAGACCAATTTCCGCCTCTTCGATAAATGCCTTTATCTCCGCCACTTTGCCCGTGCCGATAAAAGTCCGCGAATCGGGACGCTGCAAACGCTGCGTGAAACGTTTCGACACCCGTGCGCCGGCGGTTTCGGCAAGAAATTCCAGCTCGTCGAGATATTCTTCCGACTGATTTGCCTTCTGAGCCTCTGTGATTATCCCCACCAGCACCGCCGGCACTGCTTCGGTGGGTTTCAAACCCGTTGTGTTTTTATCTATCATAAAAAAAATAATATTCGCAGTATTTGTTTGTTTCTGCGTGTTTTTACCTTCGATTTCGGGCGGCAAAATTATATCAATTTTTTCGATTTTTTTTATTTCTCTGTTTTTTGGGGTAAAAAAAGTTTGAGGCGCTATTGATTTATGCAGAAAACTCCGCCATGTCCAAAGTCCCTGCGGGACTTGGCGTGGGTGGAGAGCGCTGTCCGTCCGCAGGCTAAAGCCAGCGGTTATTAAAGTGCCGTCCCTGCGAGACTTTTGATTGCTATGACGTGCATTTCTTAATAATATTGTTATAGATGATTTAGCCGTGCGTCAGCCCCTGTTACTCTTGGCTGGGATGCCTCTTCCAGGCTGGGAGACTTAGTAGAGACGCTATTAATCGCGTCCCTACCCCTTATTCCCTTATTATTTCCTCTGAGAGTAAAATAAGGGCGATTTACCTTGGGTATCAGGACTACTAAGGGATCTTTGGGAAATAAGGTTTTTTTCCACACAATTTCCAGTAGAACCGAATAATTGAATAATTGAATTCGTAATTCGTAATCGAAGAGATGAGGCAAAAAAAGCCCCCTCCCGCGCCAGAGGCAGGATGTGGAGGCGGCACGATGACCGCATGAGAGATTAAGACGACTTATCAGCATTCCAAAAACAACAAGATAAATTTAACATTAAAATCAATCCTATTTTTTCGCCTTAAAAGTCCATGGACACACATAAAAAATAACGATGTGTACCACTCATCATATTAATTTCAACGGCGCAAAAGTACACAATAAAAATATATAAAAGTGTTAAAAAATCATAAAAAGAATTATATCGCTGAAAACAAATAAGTTTTAGATGCAAAAATCATAAGGCGTCGTCTGTTTTTCAATAAAAGGCATAAAAATTTTTATAAAAAATTCACATTTTGCCGGTTTTTTTTTCAGAGGTCAGAGGTCAGAGGTCAGAGGTCAGTGGCAGTTTCTGTGGCGGCGGATGGTCTGAACTGTGATTTTCGGGTGATTTGATTGATTTTTGTGATTGTTTGCCGCGTGTTGTTTGTCGCAATGTAGGGGCGTTGCGTTGTTCGGACGAGGCTGGGCCTCGTCCGGTTTATCTTGGCAGGCTGCGCCTGCCAACAAAGGTGCAAATACAGGCACAGCCTGCGTAGATAGAGTGGACAAGGTATAACCTTGTCCCAACAGCCGGTTCCGTCCCCGCAGGGACTTTGGGACATAGCAGAGTTTTCTGCATAAATCAATAGCACCTCACAAAAAGATTTAGCCCTAATCACTAAAAAAGTTTTTATTTCCAAAAAAGTATTACCTTTGCGGCGTCAATTTATATTGAAATATTAATTTATTTAGTTATATAATAAGTATTATGAGACATTTAATAGTTACGGCGCATCCGAATTACGAAAGTTTTTCGATTTCGATGGCTAAGGAATTAAACAACCATTTGATTGCCGAAGGACACGAAGTCCGGTTGCGAAATCTGTATGAAACAGGCTTCGACCCTGCGCTAAGCGCCAGTGATTTTCAGACAATTGCCAGCGGTCAAACGCCCGCCGATATAAAAGCCGAACAGGAACATATTCTGTGGTCTGACCATATAATATTTATATTTCCAGTATGGTGGGGCGGAATGCCGGCAGTGCTGAAAGGCTATGTGGACAGAGTTTTTGCCGAAGGATTTGCCTATCGTTACACCGACATGGGCGGCGAAGGTTTGCTTGCACCGCGCTACGGCTCAACAATTTGTGCCACCGGCGAGCCTTACGAACAGGGCGGAAAAATGCATCAGGCAATGAACCTGATTTTTGAATCAACAATATTCGGATATTCCGGCATGAAACCCTGCAAACGCCTGTTCTATGGCGAAGTACCAACAGTATCGCAGGAAACCCGACAGTTGTATATCGAAAATGCCAAAAAAGAATTTACCAACCTGCTCTGATGAACGATTCTTCGTATTTATCCTATCCTGATATACGGATTAAAAAATTCACATTCAATCCGCTCCGCGAAAATACTTATGTGATTTTCAGCGAAACAAAACATGGCATTATTATAGACCCCGGATGTTCCTCTCAGAGCGAGCAAAACGCTCTGAAACAGTTTGTTGTGGAGGCTGAAATTAAACCCGTCATGGTTTTGAATACACACTGCCATTTCGATCATGTTTTCGGAAACAATTTTGTGTGTAAAGAGTACAATATAAAAGCCTGCGCTCACGCAGGCGAAGAAGCAAACATTAAACGCTTTACGGCAAGCGCCGCGCTGTTCGGGCACGCCGCGGAACAGGTCGATGATCCGGAATATTCACTCACCGACCGACAGATAATAAAATTAGGCGACGAAGATATCGAAGTTATTCATACTCCGGGTCATAGCGAAGGTTCGGTTTGCTTTTACTACAGTGCCCAAAAAATACTGATTTCGGGCGATACGCTCTTTGCCGGCAGCATCGGGAGAACGGATTTGCCGGGTGGAAATTATGAAAAAATTGTCCAAAGTCTGAAAAAATTAGTCCTTTTGCCCGACGATACGCAGGTTTTTTGCGGTCATGCCCATGATACTTATATAGGCGTCGAAAAACTTAATAATCCGTTTATTATAGAATTTTTGGATGATTATTGAACAGCAAAATAAAAAATTTTTTTATAAAAATGATGAAAATTGAAAAATTAGCAGTACTTTTGCGGCTCGAAATTTTTGAAATTAATATTAATTTAAAGGAGGTAACGTTATAGCAACATCTTTTAAAAAACCTAACGTAATAAGGAGAAACTATTACAACAGGTCGGGAGACAGAAAAACCCCCGAAAATTCGGTAAGAATAAATCGGGAAATTCAGGCAAAGGAAGTGCGTGTGGTAGGCGAAAACATCGAAAATCCGGGAGTTTATCCTCTCTTTACGGCTATCGCAATGGCAGAGGCAGAAGGAATGGATTTGGTCGAAATTTCGCCAAACGCCGAGCCGCCTGTGTGCCGTATTGTTGATTATCAGAAGTATCTGTATCAACAGAAAAAACGGCAAAAAGAAATGAAGGACAAGGCTGTAAGAACAGAAATGAAGGAAATACGGTTTGGTCCGAATACCGATGAACATGATTATCAGTTTAAACTGAAACATGCCAGAAACTTTCTCGAAAATGGCGACAAAGTTAAGGCTTTTGTGTTCTTCAAGGGACGTTCCATACTGTTTTCCCAGCAGGGCGAAATTCTGCTCCTGCGGCTGGCAAACGAGCTGGAAGATGTCGGTAAAGTTGAATTTTTGCCGAAACTCGAAGGGAAAAGAATGATACTGATTATTGTTCCCAAATCGAAGAAAAAATAAGAATATCAGGATAAAAATTAAATATTAAGGAAAATGCCCAAAATGAAAACAAATTCCGGAGCAAAAAAACGTTTTGACGTTACCGGAACAGGAAAAATTAAACGTAAACATGCCTTCAAAAGGCATATTTTGACAAAAAAATCAACAAAGCAGAAACGCAATCTGACCAAATTCGGCATAATTGCCGATGTGGACAAATCGCGCGTCAAAAAAATGTTGGTAATGTAATTTATTAATTTAAAGAGTTTTTTTAGTTTTAAACCCGAAAACCAGAGCAAATAAGATTTTCGATAAAACGAAAGCGCCGGTTTTCAAAAAAAAGAGAAATTATGCCAAGATCAGTAAATGCAGTTGCTTCAAGAGCACGAAGAAAAAAGATTTTAAAACAGACAAGAGGTTATTTCCTGGCACGCGCAAATGTGTGGACGGTTGCCAAAAATACCTACGAAAAAGGTTTAACCTACGCCTATCGCGACCGTAAAACAAAGAAACGGAATTTCCGCTCATTGTGGATACAGCGCATAAATGCAGCCGCCCGTATGCACGGATTGACTTATTCGCAATTTATCGGTAAACTTGCCGCCAGCAATATCCAGCTGAACCGCAAAGTGCTTGCCGACCTTGCAATGAATCATCCGCAGGCATTTGAGGCAATAGTTAAATCATTAAAATAAAACAGTTTTACATCCTGATAGAATAAGGAGACGGTCATTAATCTGGCTGTCTCTTTTTTGTTTGATGCAAAAACAGGCTGGTTGATACGGGATTTTGAATGTCAAACAGAAAGACTTTTAATAACCGTACTGTCAAATTTTACGTTTGCGCAGACTTGTAACTGAAAACAGAACAAACAGCAAAGCAATCAAACCGATAATAACATGGTTTATAGTATTGTAATATTTATAGTGATTGGCGATTACTGTTTTCGGTGGCAATGCCATTAACTGTTTCAACTCATCGATTGAAGGAAAATCGTTATAATTCCATTTTTTCAGAATGGTATTGTCTTTGAGCAGAATCATGCCCGGATTTGCTCTCACCATGCTTTTCAGTATTGTGGCGTCGGTGAAATAAACGGGGCAGTTCAAGCCATTTTCGCGGGCATAAACTTCGTTTGTCTGGTCCGACGAGCCCGAAAGCATGATGCAGTTCACGCCATTTTGGGCGGCATATCCGGCAATTTCGTTCATCTGAGCAAGTTTGCCCGTTTTCATTTTGGTAATATCGACAGCGGTAATGAAGATTGCGTATCCTCCTGTGGCAAAGATATTTTCGTGAATATTGCCTTCCGGTGACGAAATCGAAAAGTCGTGTGCCGGAGCCACATAGCCTTTTTTCAGCAGTTTGGGCTTGGGCGCATCGACAAATATCCATGTGCTGTCGGGAAGATTGTCGATGGTAAATGTTTGCTGTTCACCGTTTTTTTCGTAGATATATTTGCCGGCTTCGTATTCGTCCACCGGAGCATTTTCGGGGACAGTCATTGCTTCGGGAATATTTACGCCAACTTTGTAGGCAATAAAGTCTATCAGAGGTAAATGCCGGTAACAGAACAGCGCCAGCCCCGCCGTTGCAACAACCATCATTGCCAGCGTCGCCCATTCTGTTTTGGGCGTTACAATCTGTCTGTATTTTTTGCGTTCAACAAAAATATAGACAACAAAGGGGTCGATAATCAGGTTTTTATAGAATGTTTGCCAGTTGGTCAGTTTGATGGCGTCGCCAAAACAGCCGCAATCCTGCACCAGATTGGTGAGGGCGAGAACAAAAGTCAGTCCCGTCATGAATGTCATGAACAAAACCGACACCAGCGAGGCGAGCCGTATATGCAAGCCGAAAAGGAAACATAAGCCCGTTATGAGCTCGACCATAGCGAGCAAAACACCGAAAATCAAAGATCCCGAAACTAAAAAATGTGTTCCGAAGGCTTCAAAATATTCTCCGAATTTAATTGCCGACCCAACAGGGTCAATTGCCTTTACGTAACCGGAATAGACGAACAAAATTCCTATAGCAATTCTTATAACCGTTCTAACAATACAACTCATAATGTCAAAAATTTTCAGGGCGCAAAGTTAGACAATATTTTTGTTTTTACATTTTTCGACTGAAATATTGTTGCCTTCGCCCGTCCTCTGCAAAGCAAAATATTGTGATTATATGCAAAATAGAGCATATACTGCCATCAACAGAAATTTGTGTTCGTACTGTTTGCTATGCTGCGATTTTTTGTTTTTAACGCAATAATATGCTTGAATGTGATTAATTTTTCGAGACGCAAGGTGCAAAAATACGGTATTCATATTTGTTTATTCAGAAATGAACGTCATAGCAATCAAAAGTCCCTGCGGACATTACGGCTCAGCCTGTCAGCCGCCGCAGGCATTAATCATTAATCACTAAACAGTTAGAACGCACCCTGTCCAAACTGAAATCCTCCGCCTGAAAAAGAGTTACATAAGAGGGCGCCTTTGGAAATAAGGGATCTATGGATTTTCCACACAATTCCCAGTTGAACCGAACAATAAGGGTTTTGTCGCGCCGGCGCTGACGGGAAAACTTTTATTGACTTTTGATGCCGCCTCCGATTGCTCAGCCGTTCATTTCATGAAATAATATGCTAATCGACGTTTTTAACAGTCTCTAATCATAGCGGCTCAACCCCTTTTTCAGCATAAAAACAGTCAAAAATTGCGTCCTGTAATACGCAGTAACACAAAAACATACTCGTGAGTATGGTAAAATTTACCATAAAATATGGTAAATTTTACCATACAACCTGATGATATATGCCGTAATTTTGCAGAAAATTTGTAAACTCATTTTTATGATTTTTGAAAAGAAAAATATTGCAATAACCCGAAAGAGCGGCTCAATAAAGCCGGCAAATAAACCGCTCAAATTGAGCGTATTACTCCGAGTGGACGGGTTCGGCAGTCGAGTTGTTGAGTCTGTAACGAACTGGATAAACGGCGATTTTGGGGCTGTAAAAACCGACATTTTTTCTGTAAAAAACAGAAAAAATCGAAAAAAGTTCGCAAATGAACCGAAAAAAATCGGAAATTTTAACACTTCGACAACTGTCGGACGACAAATTTCCGAAAAACGAGGTGTATCCGTTTATTCAAATCGGCATATTTTTTCCATTCTTTACCTATTATATATGTACAGGCAAAGTCTCGAACAGGAAGCAAAAGTTTATTAAATAAAAATAATTAAAAAAAGTATAGATATGATTAGATATGGATAACCCGGACAGATGAAAAGCGTGAGGCAGGCAAGGTTCCTGTACAACAAGCGCAAAACGAGGATAAATTAAAATATTTGATTTTCCTTAAAAACTAATCACATAATTGTGAGGTTGTTTTTTAAATTATGTTTTTTAAGTATATATTAGATTATTAAATAGAAAATAAATAAATAAAATTTTTTTCGACTATGAGAATTAAGATTATTTTAGTCATCTTTCTTATGTCGCTGTGTTCCGGCGGATTTGCACAAATCAAAAAGGTAACAGGGCATGTGAAGGATGCAAACGATGGCTCCCCTTTGTCGGGAGCGTCCGTGGTGGTGAAAAACACTACTAACGGAGTGGTTACGGATACTGACGGTGCATTTGCAATAAGTGTATCGGACAGTGATACACTCGTTTTTTTCCTGATGGGAAAAAAGGAGGTGGTTCAAATTGTGGGCTCAAGAACCACATTTGAAATCACATTAGCCGATGACGAAGAACAACTTGAAGAAGTTACTGTTGTCGCCTTCGGTACGCAAAAGAAATCGAGCGTGGTTTCGTCCATTACTACTGTAAAGCCTTCGGAATTAAGAGTTCCGGCGCATAATTTTACCAGCGGTTTTGCAGGCAGAATACCGGGCATGATTTCCTACCAAACTTCAGGCGAACCGGGCAACGACCTCGCCGAGTTCTTTATTCGCGGTGTTACGACTTTCGGCTATACGAAAAGTCCTCTGATTTTGATTGACGGATTTGAGTCAAGTCCAACGGAATTGGCGCGATTACAGGTGGACGACCTCGAAAGTTTCTCCATATTTAAGGATGCCTCGGCTGCCGCCCTTTACGGAGCACGCGGAGCCAATGGGGTTTTGTATGTTATAACCAAAAGTGGAAAACAAGGCGCCGTATCGTTGAATGTAAGGCTTGATACGCATATTGCAACCCCAACCAAAATGATAGAAATGGTTGATGGAGTACGATATATGCGTCTGTACAACGAAGGGGTTGTAACCCGAGACCCTCTTGCGGGCAAGTACTACAACGAACAGAAAATTCAATCGACCATCAACAACGAAAATCCAATGATTTATCCTAATGTGGATTGGTACGGTGAGTTGTTCGACAAAACAACTGTCAACAAACGGGCTTATCTCAGTTTGTCGGGAGGCGGAACAGTGGCGAAATACCATGTTTCCGGCGGTTTTGAAAACGAAAATGGTTTGTTGAAGGAAGATCCGCTTAACAAATTCGACTCGAATATCCGCATCAACCGTGTGCACATGCGAAGCAATGTGGTTTTTGAGTTATCAAAAACCACCACTCTGGACACAAGAATTCAGGCAGAATTTGAACGTTACAATGGTCCCTTTGAAAAGGCTGTTGATATTTTTGGTTCAGTGATGGATGTGAATCCTGTCGATTTTCCTGCTGTTTATGAGCCCGATGCAGCCAACAGGTTTACTAACCATACGCTTTTCGGCAGCACACTGATAAATGGGAATATACAGAAAAACCCATACGCCGAAATGGTCAAAGGTTATAGAGCAACAAATACCAACATTGTTACCGCAATGGCTACGCTGCGGCAGAATTTTGACTTTATTACCAAAGGGTTGATATTTGAAGGTAAGATGTCGGTCAAAACCGACGGCACAACTACACAGACAAGAAGTTTTAAACCCTTCTATTATTCTGTGGAGCAGTATAATCAGATTACACAGCAGTACAAATTGTATGCACTCAACCGTCTTGCTGGAGATATCGGTATGGGAGAAATTTCCGCCACAAATTCCCGTGGTTCTTCCTATTATTTTGAAGGACGATTGAACTGGAATCGCAGATTCGGCGTGCACAATCTGGGAGCAATGGCAGTAGGAACCATGCAGGAAAACGCCAACCTTGTTGCCGGTACTGTATTTACCGCCTTGCCCGCGCGAAATATGGGCTTGTCGGGACGTGCTACCTACGATTATGATGACCGTTATTTCCTTGAATTTAACTTTGGTTACAATGGTTCGGAAAAATTTACCGGAGATAAACGTTACGGCTTTTTCCCCTCGGTGGGACTTGCATACATGATATCTAACGAAAAGTTCTGGGAACCCATGAAACCGGTTATTAATCTGCTGAAATTGCGTGCAACTTATGGCAAAAACGGTAACGATGGTATTGCAAAAGCAGCCGACCGCTTTAACTTTATTTCGGATATCACAAAAAGCGGCGGATCTTATGTCTGGGGATTGCTTCGCGACCACAGCGGCAGCGGTTATTCCATTAAGCGTTATGCCAATGCAAATATTTCGTGGGAAGTAGCCCGTAAAATCAATTTCGGGATGGAAATTAGCGCCCTGAATAATATGTTCAAATTCCAGATTGATGCATGGAAGGATTTCCGCAGCGAAATCTATCAGGAACGTAAGGTTTTTGCAGCAACTACCGGATTGATTGAAAATGATCTCAAAATTTTCGGCAATGTCGGTAAGGTTGAAAGTACAGGCTTTGAAAGCTCGCTCGACATAGAAAAAATGTTCAACAACAGTGCATGGTTGATGGGACGCTTTAATTTTACATATTCCACAAATAAAGTCATCTTCAAAGATGAAGAACAGTTCCGTTACAGCTATCAGAGCGCTATTGGGAAAACCACCAATTTGTTGCGCGGCTTGGTTGCCGAACGTCTCTTTGTTGATGCTTATGAAGTGGCAAACTCACCGCGTCAGGATTGGGGCTTTTATGAGGCAGGCGATATTAAGTACAAGGATGTCAACAATGATGGACGAGTGGATAATAACGACGCAATTCCAATGGGTTATCCAAGTTCTCCGGAAATACAGTATGGATTTGGACTTTCCGGCGGATTTAAAAATTTCGACGTCTCGTTCTTCTTCCAGGGAAACAGTCGAGTATCGTTCTTTATCGACCCAGACGGAATAGCCCCGCTCTACAATCACCGCAATGCTCTTGAAATTGTGGCACGCGACTATTGGACGGAAACCAATCCCAATGTGCATGCTTTCTGGCCCCGCCTTTCGACGTCCAAAATCAACAACAACGTGCTAAAAATCAGCGACGACGAAGTGCTAGGCTCTTCATGGTGGCTGCGCGACGGCACTTTTCTGCGTCTGAAAACCGTAGAATTAGGATATAACATCAAAAATCTGAAAAAATTACTCCTGCAATCGGGTAGAGTTTATTTCAGCGTTGAAAATGTATTTTATATAAGTACGTTCAAACTATGGGATCCTGAAATGGGTAATTCCGGTCGCGGCTATCCGCCCAACAGACGGTTTAACATTGGACTACAATTGCAATTCTAATCATTTAAAATTTATTAAAGATGAAATTAAAATTAATAGAAAAAATTTGTTTAACGGTTGTCGTAATAATAGGTTTCACTTCTTGTAACAAATATCTTGACTTGGTTCCCGACAACCTTCTTCAGGTAGAAGACCTGTTTACAACCCGTGCAGACGCCGATAACGCTCTTGCAAAAATTTACTCGTTTTTGCCTGCTATCGACAATATACACGAAACGCCGTTTATGCTTGGCGACGAATATGTTTGCAATAAAAGATTCGGCGGCGACGACGGTTCAAAACTGCTTGGGCAGAAAATAATGCAGAGTGTACAGTCCACCAGCAATCCTATTCTGGGTTTATGGTCGGGCACCGGCGGCGGCAAACATTACTATGTTGCGCTCAGGCATTGCGACCTTGTGCTGCAACATATTCATCTGGTTCACGATATGAGCGAAACCGAAAAAGAAGAAATGTCGGCTCAGGTAACATTCCTCAAAGCCTACTATGCTTTTCTTCTGATAAAGCAATATGGACCTATTGTAATTCCTCAATATTTAGAAACAGATGAAACCGATCCGGCAAAACTGTTCCCCAAAAGATCTAATATTGACGAAAGTTTTGACTATGTGCTGAATTTGATGAATGAGGCTATTCCCAAACTGCGTCGCAAAGTTGTTTCTGCCGACTATGGACAGGTTGATCAGACCGTTGCCAAATCCATCAAAGCACGAGTGTTGCTGTTCCGTGCCAGCCCGTTGTTTAACGGGAATAACGACTTGCACGGTCAGTTCAGAAACATTGACGGAACTCTCCTTTTCCCGCCCGATTACAAAAAGGAAAAATGGAAAGATGCTATTGATGCTATCGACGATGCCATTAAAACTTGTCTCGACGCCGGTGTAAAAATGTATAAGTTCGGGCAAAACTTCCCAATGTATGACTCAACATTCTTACAGACTCTTCCCGAACGATCTCAAACGTTCTACGATTTGCGTTATATACTTTGCGATCCGTGGAATACAGAACTTATTTGGGGCAAATCGGATATGCATGCGTATGGCGCTAGTTATGATGTTGAAGTTGTTGCCAATGCTTGTAACATTCGTTTACCCGATGATCCGGACTATAAGGGCGCAGGATACAGCGAAGCCAATCTGCCGGGAGGCGCATGGCAGTCCGTAGGCGCCTCATATCAGATGTTGGAAAGGTATTATACCGAAAACGGTTTGCCGATTAATGAAGATAAAACTTTTATTGCCAACGAAAAATACAGGCATACGATTATCCCGTCACGCGAAGATCCTGCGTATGGAAAATATCTGGGACTGATGCAGCCCGAGGCAAAAGTAATCAAACTTTACCTCAACCGCGAACTCCGTTTCTATGCCAATCTGGTAATCAACGGAGGTTATTCGCGTTCGCACCGCTATTTGATACGGACGGATATGCTTTATGATACTCCGGGAGGGCGCTATGCCTCTAACAATCCGGACGACTATTTCCCCACAGGAATAGGCATACAGAAAATGGTGCATCCAGAATCCGGCGCCGGACTCTTTTTTGCTCAGGTACGCTATCCAATGTGTTTCATTCGTCTGGCAGATTTGTATCTGATGAAAGCCGAGGCTTTGAACGAGTATAAAGATGCTCCCGATCAGGAAGTATGGGACGCAATCAATGTTGTGCGTCGCCGAGCAGGAATACCCGATGTGGAAGTGGCATGGTCGGACGACAGATACGCCATTACTTTGAACAAGCACAAAAACAAATCGGACATGCGTAATATTATCCTTCAGGAACGTTCCATAGAATTTGCTTTTGAAGGCTCTCATTATTGGGATATGGTGCGGCATAAAAGAGCCACAGCAGAATTTTCACAACCTGTAATGGGATGGAATGTTTACGGAAAAACGCCCGAAGACTTTTTTGTCCTTGGTCAGGTACAGTCGCGCAGATTTGCGCTGGCAAACTATTTCTGGCCTATTCCGCTTGGAGAACTGAATATCAACAGAAATCTGGTGCAAAGTCAGGGATGGTAATTTATTAATATTAAATGTATTTAAAATAAAAATTAAAACAAAAAAATATGAAAACAAAAGAATTTGTATTTTTATTTGGTATTATTCTTGTGCTTTTTGCTTCTTGTGCGGAAGCGCCAAGGTATGATATCAATTCCGACGACAAGGTTCCGCCTGCTGCTCCCGTTGTCAGCCGCTACGAACCATTGAATGGCGCAGTGCAGATTTTCTATACTCCGCCAGCCGACAGAGATGTGATCAGTGTCGATGCACGGTACACCAGAAAAAGCGATGGCAAGGTTTTCCGCTATTCGACTTCTTATTTCTCTAATTCGATTCTCGTTTTCGGTCTTGCCGATACCATTGTTTACGACATCCAGTTGTATGCAGTGGACAGAGCGGGAAATCATTCTCCCGAAATAACCGTTCAGGTTAAGCCTCTCGAATCGGCACTCATGAAAGTCAAACGCTCGATGATTATTAAAGGCGGTTTCGATGCTCTTTTTGCCAAATGGGAGAACGAATTGAGAGACAATGTGAATGTTCTTGTCGATTATTCATTCACACTGAATGGCGCCAGCAAATCGTTCACCAAAGTATTTACTTCAGCGACTTTGGAAAACAGATACTATATTCCGGATTTGGATATCCCGCCAACTTCGCCAATCAAAGTCAGTTTCCGAGTTACCGACGATTACGACAATTCCACCGTTCCGGTAGAAATAGGCAATCTTTATGTATTAAAGGATACTCTGGTTCCAAAATTTGACGCCGACAGAAATCCCTTGTGGACGTTGCCAGAATCAAGAACCATTCCTTTGGCTGAGTATGGCGACAATGTGATGCAGGTTTTTGGCAACGATATGGACGGACATATCAAGAAAGTTGTGGACGGCACTATCGACCAGGACAATAATCTCAATTATCTGTACACAGGGCATCCGTTTGCATCTTTCTATGACCCAAGCACTTATTGGAATGTGATGATTGATTTGGGTAAAGAATATGAATTGAGCCGTATTCTGACTCATCAGCGACATACTGCCGGAGGCTATGAAGCAGATCTTGCCAAGCGAGGCGCTTATTATCAGTCGTCCAACGTAGGCAGGTACAGAATGTATCGCTGGGATAATGAAACCAACAAATGGGACACTATCTCCATGCACAGAATACCTATGCCACAAGGTATGCTTGCCGATTTGGAATGGAACCGTCTCGGCAGAGCAGGCGATATTGCCTACATGTATCCCGACGACCCCAAATATACCAAACCAACACGCTGGTTCAGGTATGAAGCAATGTCGGGCTTTGGTCCCAACTATTCCGACGGTTGCGGATCCTTGTCCGAAATAACTTTGTATTGTAAAAAACAAAATTGATTGTAAACTTTAATTAAAAATTAAAAAATCATGAAACGAATAATTTATTTTTTAACAATTATGATGTTGCCAGCGCTCTATTCGTGCAGCAATCAATACGACAACATCGACCAGTATGCCACCGATGAAACGGTTTATATAGGTACTTTTTACGAATACCCTTCCGTCAAAATCGGCTACAACCGTGTTGAAATAGATTTGCTCCAATATTTTCCTCTTGAATATTGGTATGTGGACGATATCCGCGATCTTATCAACACAATACCCGGTACCACTTCAGTGTATCGTCCCTCTCCCGACGAAATCTATATGGGAAAGGCAAGAAAAACTATTGTCGAATATTATGAAGGCGATGAACTTCGCAGAATAGTGTTTGATTCGGTTTGTTCATGGGTCAATATCGAAAATCTGACCTCATCCAAAATCTACGTTTTCACCATTTATTCCGAAGACGAGTTTGGCAACAAATCAGTACCCGTGGAAGCGACGGGACGCCCATTTACCGACGAAGAACTCGCCGGTTATGCCTTCCCGCTGCCCTACACCATTGCCACGCCTTCAACCATGGATTTCCGATGGGGCGACAGCATTTCATCGTCAATCTACAAATTTGTCGATCTCGACTATTCGTACACCGATCGTAACGATTCTCTGCGAAAAGGCAAATTGACCTCGGATGTGCGTCCTTCGTTCAGCGTAAACGAACTCGGTACCGGCAATGTAGTGCCTATCAAAGTCAGATGCCGCCTGATTCCGCTTATCGAAGACGTCAACGGCGTGAGAATACCTATTATTGATACCGTTGTCATGGAAAGGATGTTTGATGCAAAAACCGCTACTGCCGAAGAGTATATAAATGCAAGAGCATTACGCCCAATCCAGTCGGCATTGCTCGACGAAAATAATCTGACGCGAGCCACAGTCAAATGGAACGGAACCAGCGACCACCTCGCATGGACAGAAGTTCGCTATCAACTCCTCGATGGCACATGGACAGTTCTTCGTGTAGATAACCGTCAGGGAGAAACGGTGTGCGAAAATGTCATGCGCGGCGTAGCCTTCCAAATACGTTGTGCCTACACGCCTCCGGGTACTACCGACGAATATATCTCCGAATGGACAAATCACATGACGCCATTCCTTTTGGAGTACAATCGTCGCGATTGGACGGCAGTATCGAGAGGTCGCTTTCACCCATGGGGCGACGATAATGCAGGTCCCGAATGGGTAGGCGGACATCCAATGACAGTTTTTGACGGAAATTTCCAAAGCGGATGGCATACGCGACTTGGCACGCCGTTTCCACAATATCTTTTGATTGATATGAAATCAACAAAAACTGTATCAAAGGTTGTAGTGGGAAACAAAAGCGATGAAGATGGTTATTGGAATCATCTTGAATTGTATGTAACCGACGATTTATCGATACCCGGATACACCCCATACACTGTTGACTGGGATGAAGATCCTACACTGCGTCAGGATAGGTTTTTGACATGGCATCACGACATGGCAAACAATCATCTTCCCGGTGAAATACCCGCTTCGTGGGGAGCGCCGGTTGCTCAGGTTCAGGTCAAGAAATACGGCAGTCATACTTTCGATTTGGCGCAATACAAAGCCGGGCGGTATTTGATTGTCTTGTTCCCTGATAATAAAATTACTTACGGCACATATATTAATGTAAGAGAAGTAAATGTATTTGGAGATTAATTTATTAAAAATGAAAACAATGAAAATTAAAGTATTTTTATTTTACTGTATAGCCGTATGCCTCGTTTTGTGTACGGCATGTAAGGACGACAAGGGGGCTTCAGACCCTTCGTCTCTATCAATCGACCAAACAACGATTGATGTTTTGCCGGAAGGCGGAAAAACGCTGGTAGGCGTTAGCACAGATTTGTCGTGGACGGCAACTGCTGACGCCGACTGGGTGAGACTTTCACCCGCATCGGGCAATACTTCGGCAATAGTTGCTGTGGATATTAATGGACATCTGGGACATCATCGCAAAGCAAATATTACCTTTACCTCCGGTGCGATAACCAAAACCGTAGAAATTTCGCAACGCGGACAGGCGTCTGTATTGGAATTTTCGAGAGATGTTAAACAATGGATTGAGGGTGATATCATGTCGAGAGAAGGAGTTCCGGAAGTTGCACTCAATGTAACATCCAATATGGATTGGACGGCTACAAGCAATGTGGACTGGATCACAATTTCGACCACATCCGCCACAAATGGTAATGTTTTGCGAAGTAATGCATTTGCCTTTTCTGTTGGTGTAAATACCGATCTACTTTTACGCAAGGGTACAATATTTTTGACTTCTGGCAACTATAAGGACAGCCTTGTAATCCAGCAAATGGGTAATAGGATTGTGAATAGTAATGGTTTTGTCGAAATAAATAGTTTTCCGTACCGCGAAGGAGGACGCTACACTGCCCTTGCAGTTGAATGGGGTGCACTTGGTGAACGTGAATTGGCGGCACCCAATTGGTGGAATGTCGAATATGGCACATTGGGATATCAGATTCCGGTAACCAGCGCCGGCAGACTTAAACTTGTCGACAAGGTTACACAACCCGGAACTGACAATATCTGGTTTCTTCTGTACGATGATATCGGCAAAGTTGGCAATTATTACAACAATGCATTTCTGCTCAGCGCAGACGGAACTTTCGAGTATGACGTGGAGGCGGGTAAAACCTATTATATTCTTGGTCTTGTGAATTATTGGTATTGGAATCCTCCAGACCCGGTTATGAGTACTCTTAATTACGACATTGAAATCACGTTAAATTGAATCTGAATTGAATTTTAATTGAAAAAAGGGAAATCGGGTGCAAATCGAAAACAGATTTGCGCCCAACAACCTTGTTCGTATTTAATGATTTGAGAATTGGAAAATGAATGTTTTTAATTTATTTTACAATTCTCAAATTTTTTAATATATAGTATGCAACACATATCATCATTTTACGGAAAATTATCGGATACGGTATTCGCAGACAAAAAAACAGCATGTCCGTTTGATATTGACCTCATGGGAGCTGCAAACAACGACGCCTCATATGTTCTGGATTTCAGAAACAGGTGTTTTCAAAATGTTTCCAGCCATGATTTGTTCCTCCGCGGACATAACAGAAAAGAAGTCTTGCGACAGGGTTACAATTTTTACTCACAAATTGTTCATCCCGACGACCTTGCTTTGCTGGCACAAATACATCTGATAATTTTACAGACACTGACCGGCACTAAAAAATATTACGGAGAAATAAGGTGTTTTTCCTTTAATATTAGAATTACGGACAGCGGTAAATATGCCGACAGCAGGGCTAAATATATTATGGTAGAACATAAACTTGTGCCTGTTTTTGTGGATGGTAAACTCGGATTTGGATTGTGCCTGCTGGCTTGTTCGTACATCCAACAGTCGGGCAATCTGAAACTTTATGGCAAAGACCATTCGTTTTTCCATGAATATTCCTTTCGATACAAAGAATGGCAAAAATGTAAGACTGTGGTCTTAACCGACAGAGAAAAAAACATTCTAACACTTGGAAAACAGGGATTTATAAACAAAGAGATTGCCGACATACTGTGCATCGGAGAGAATACTTTGAAGCATAACCGCACAGCTTTGTTCAAAAAGTTGAGAGTACGGAATATGTACGAGGCAATTATTTGGGATACACACAGTTCGGCGCTCTTCACCCTCTGTGACTGTGAAATTGAAGAAATTATCGACACCGAGGAGGTTGTTGAGGAAAAGGAGAAAAAGACGAAAAAGAAAAGAAAAACACGGACTTCCGAAATTGAACAACAAATTATGTTGATGCATGAAAATGGAGACAACAATTGCGATATTGCAAAAATAGTGGGGTTTGATGAAAAAACCATACGCAATGTTTTGAAACGTTTTTTGCCTCCAAAAACCGACAACGACTCGGACTTGTGATTGCGACTGAAAATTCAAAGACGAAATCCGAGCATAAATATCTGATATTGAGGTAAATAAAAAAGGCACTAATGGGCTATTGCACGATAAAGACATAAGCCGTACTTTTGTACCCGCAAACACTAAGATTTTTTGGTGTTAAAATTAAATTAAGTTCTTATATATTAAGTAATTAAA
>JAITIA010000162.1 GCA_031279695.1 Prevotellaceae bacterium
AATCGGCTTGAAACTTAAAAATTTTCTTTTTGCCATAATTCACAAAATTTAAAAAATGAATATTTATTAATAATTGCCGCAAAGGTACGGACTTTTTTCATATCTCCAAATTTTTTTTATGCATTTTTTTTTCTCTCTCGTCATAATGATATAAATTCGTGTTTTTCATACTGTTAACAACGTAAAAAATTTTTTATTTTCTTTTTTATTTGCCGTTTTTTTCTGCTCCGTCGCCAGAGTTTTGGGTGGAAATTTTCGATTTTTTGGGAAAAATCGACGGTTTTTTGCCGCCGTTGAGACGATGCACAGCCGCGTCTCAACGGCGGCAATGTAGGGGCGTTGCGTGCAACGCCCCTCTGCGCAACGCCCCTCTGCGCAACGCCCCTCTGCGCAACGCCCCCCTGTGCAACGCCCCTCTGCGCAACGCCCCTGCAATACACAACCGCGCCACAACTGGACACGCAGACAATCATAAAAATCAATAAAATCACCTTAAAATCACAGTTCAGACAACCGCCGCAGGCATTAATCACTAATCATTAATCACTAATCACTAACTACTAACCACTTTTTCGATTATTTTTTCTGCGCATCTCACGCCGTCTATTGCAGAGGAGGTTATACCGCCGGCGTAGCCTGCCCCTTCGCCGCAGGGGTAAAGGTTGGCAAGTTGCGGATGTTGCAGACTTGCGGGGTCGCGGGGGATGCGTACCGGCGACGAACTACGTGATTCTATTGCTGTTACCGTTGCATCCGAACTCAAAAATCCCCGCATTTTTCTGTCGAACTGTTTGAATGCCTGCTGTAAATTTTGTAAAATGACGTCGGGCAGCAGGGCGTGGAGCGGGGCGGGGGTGTTGCCTGCCAAGTACGAAGTTTTTATTGGAAGGGCGGAAAATCGACCGTTCACAAAATCCGCAAGTCGCTGTGTTGGCGCTGCCTGCGAATGGTTGGCGGCTACAAACATTGCCTGTTCCGTTGCCTGCTGCAACGCCATTCCTGCCATGGCGGGCGAGGCTCCGTCGATTGTCCGGCAATCCGACGGAAAAACCTGAACAACAATGCCTGCATTGGCATACGGCGAGTTGCGCTGCGAATTGGACATGCCGTTTACCACCACCTCGTCGGGCGAGGTGGCGGCGGGCGCCATTATTCCGCCCGGGCACATGCAGAACGAAAACACGCCTCGTCCGCCCGTCTGCGCTGTCAGACTGTACGTTGCCGGAGGCAACAGACCGGTTTCAACAAGACGACGACAGGCTTTTCCATACTGTATTTCGTTGATAAGCGCCTGCGGATGTTCAACGCGGACGCCCATGGCAAAGGCTTTGGATTCGAGCAGCCAACGACGGCGGTCGAACAGTTGATAAACCTCGCGTGCCGAATGCCCCGTTGCCAGAATAACTGCAATTCCCTCGTAGCAAGTTCCGTCGGCGGCAACAACGCCCTGCGCTGCCCCGTTTTTCACCGCCAAATCCACCGCCCTTGTGTTGAAATGGTAAATTCCGCCGCAGTCTTCCACCGTTTGCCGGATTGCCGACACAATTGCCGGAAGTTTGTCGGTACCGATATGTGGATGAGCATCTTCCAGAATATTGCGATTAGCGCCGTGCGCCACAAGTTGTTGAAGTATTTCATCGATATTGCCGCGTTTGTTCGAGCGGGTATAGAGTTTACCGTCCGAGAACGTTCCTGCGCCACCTTCGCCGAAGCACCAGTTTGAATCGGCGTTCAGGCTGTGTTGTCGCGACAGGAGTGCGAGGTCGCGTTTGCGAGCCGACACTTCTTTGCCGCGTTCTATAACTATCGGGCGCAGCCCGTGTTCCAGCAGTTTGAGCGCGGCAAACATACCTGCCGGACCCGAGCCGACAATAATCACCGGAGGTTTGCCGGCAACGTTTTTATAGTTTTTTTTGTCGAAAATCGGCGTCGGCTTATCGGCATTGACCCCAAGTCGCAGTTGTATTTTTGGACGTCCCCGACGGGCGTCGATGGCGCGCCGCAGAACATCAATCCGAACAATATCGCCAACAGGCATTTGCAGCGCATTGGCTGCCGTCCGTTTCAAGGCTTCGGGCGAGGCGGCAATTTCCGGAGTAACCGATACGTCGATTGTAATCATCTGTTTAATAATTTTATAAAGGGATAGTCAGTTTCGGTATTTACTATCGTCGCCCTCGAATATTTTCAAATACCCCAAATATCTGCTTTCGCTGATTTCGCCTGATTCTACGGCGGTTTTCACGGCGCAGTCCGGCTCGTGAGTATGGCTGCACATGCCATATTTACATTTTGCCGATACTCTGAATATTTCGGGAAAATAGTGATAAACTTCTGCTTTGTCGATGTCAATCAGCCCAAAACCTTTGATGCCGGGCGAGTCGATAATAAAGCCTCCATTTGTTTCAAACATTTCGTAGAAAGTAGTTGTGTGCGTTCCTTTGTTGTGAGCCTTCGATATTTCGCCGGTTTTGAGATGCAAATCGGGCGCGAGGCAGTTGATAACGGTCGATTTTCCTACTCCCGAATTGCCGGCAAAGAGGCTGATTTTTTCG
Source organism: Prevotellaceae bacterium (assembly GCA_031279695.1). Taxonomy (GTDB): domain Bacteria; phylum Bacteroidota; class Bacteroidia; order Bacteroidales; family UBA932; genus JAIRLF01. Next base: position 2,556 of record JAITIA010000162.1, read on the forward strand.
GGTATTTCGGATTTTATTTGGTCGATATTGATATTTTTCTTTGCCGAAATTTCCATTATCGGGTATCCTGCGCTTGAATATACGTATCGGAAATATTCAAGTTCGTCCTGTAATTCAGTGGTATCAAGCAGGTCGATTTTATTAACCACAATGCAGGCGGGAATTTTGTAGGCTTCGGCGGTAACCAGAAAACGGTCGATAAATTCGTATCTTGTTTCGGGCTGCGCCAGGGTTACAATCAGAAAAACTCTGTCGATATTTGCTGCCAAAATATGCGCTTGCCGCGACAGGTTTGAGGAGCGGCGTATCATGTAATTTTTTCGAGGCATAACTTTGGTTATCAGCCCTTCGCCGGTAGCGAGCAGGGTAAACTCCACCCTGTCGCCTACGGCAACGGGATTGGTTGTTTTCAGGTCTTTGAGACGTAATTTTCCACGTATCGACGCCATACAAATTTGCCCCTCATCGTTGCGCACCAAGTAGTTGCTGCCGGTATGTTTGATTATCAAGCCTGTCATGTCCCTCTACTGCAATTGCAGGATTTTCAGTTATTTGTCGAATTAAGTTGTATCCAGACGCTTTTTGCGGCGTTCTGTTCCGATTCTTTTTTCGAGCAGCCTGTTCCTGTTCCGGCAATTTCACCGGCAATGAGCAGGTGGGACGAGAAGGTTGAATGCCCCGACTGCGCCAGTTCAAACGATACGGGTTGTTTGTTTTTCTGACCCCATTCCAGCATTCTGCTTTTGAAGTCGCAATCCATCGTTTCGATATCTTCGTCCAGCATATCGGCAAAAAGAATATCAAGCACAAAATGACGGGTATATCGGTATCCCAGGTCGAGATACACTGCGCCAACCAGCGCTTCGACGGCGTTGCTCAGCAGATATTTGCCTTCCATTTCGTTGATATTGGACACAAGAAACTCATCCAGCCCCATATCTTTGCCTATCTTTAATAAGGAGAGCCGGTTAACTAATGTTGAGCGCATTTTTGTCAGACTGCCTTCTTCGTGATACGGATATTTTTTATACAGATATTCGGCAACAATAGCGCCCATAATGGCGTCGCCAAGATACTCTAACCGCTCGTTGTGTCCGTTGCGGCGTTTGACTGCCGAACGGTGCGTAAAGGCACGACGATAGTATTCCGTATCAACGGGATACGTGCGTAACAGGGTTTTGAGTTTCCTGCGAAATTCTTTGTCGTGCGACAGCAAAAAGATTATCTTTCGACGAACTTTTGCAGGAAACACAGCCCTATAATTTTTTCAGTAAAACGGAAGCATTGTGTCCGCCAAAGCCGAAGACGTTGTTCAGCGCAACCTTCACTTTGCGTTCCTGCGGCTGATTGAGTGTCAAGTTGAGACTATAGTCAATCTGCTGGTCAGGTTCGTGGAAGTTGATGGTTGGCGGAATTACGTTTTCGCTCATTGCCAGAATACAAGCAATGGTTTCGATTGCGCCGGCAGCGCCCAGAAGATGCCCTGTCATCGATTTTGTGGAACTGATATTAAGTTTTTTGGCATGGTCGCCAAAAACTTTTTTCACTGCGTTCAGTTCGGCAACATCGCCAAGTGGCGTGGAGGTGCCGTGAACGTTGATATAGTCCACTTCTTCGACCGATATTCCTGCGTCTTTAAGGGTTGCCTGCATCACTGCAATTGCGCCCAGCCCTTCGGGGTGGGGTGCGGTCAGGTGATATGCGTCGCCCGACATGCCGCCGCCGAGAATTTCGGCATAGACTTTTGCATTTCTGGCTTTTGCATGCTCATATTCTTCGAGTATCAACCCTCCTGCGCCTTCGCCAATAACGAAACCGTCGCGGTCTCTGTCGAATGGGCGCGAAGCGGTCTGCCAGTCATCGTTGCGGGTTGACAGAGCCTGCGCGGCGTTAAATCCGCCTACGCCTGCCTCGTTTATTGCCGATTCCGACCCGCCTACAACCATCGCATCAACTTTTCCCATTCGTATGAGATTGAATGCGTCGATTATAGCGTTGTTGGAGGATGCACATGCCGACACCGTACAATAGTTTGGACCTCGCAGCCCGTGACGGATGGATATATGCCCCGAAGCAATGTCGGAAATCATCTTTGGTACGAAAAAGGGGCTGAAACGGGGAACGCCGTTCCCCGTTGTATAGCCCTTTACTTCATCAAAGAATGTGCGAATACCGCCTATCCCGGACGCCCAAATGACGCCAATGGAAGTAGGATCTATCGACTGCAAATCGAGCCCCGAATCAATGATGGCTTCTTCCGAAGCAACCATTGCAAAGAGCGAGTACAAGTCGTGTTTTTTTACCTCCTTGCGGTCGAAAATATTGGGGTAATTCGCTACGTCAAAACCCTTAACTTCACAAGCAAATTTGGTTTTGAAATGAGTGGTGTCAAAATACGTAATCGGCGCTGCTCCGCTTTTCCCGGCAAACAAGCCGGCAGAATATTCTTTTACAGTATTTCCGATTGGGGTTAGCGCTCCTATTCCGGTGATAACTACACGTTTATACATGAACCAATTGTTTTAATTGCACTTGTGAACTACGATTTTTCTTTTCAGGAAATTTGACCTTCGATATACGAGACCGCATCGCCCACCGTTCCAATTTTTTCCGCATCACCGTCAGGAATCTGAACGCCAAAGACTTTCTCAAATTCCATGATGAGTTCTACGATGTCTAATGAATCTGCCCCCAAGTCATTTGTAAAACTTGCCGTAGGGGTTACCTCTTTTTCGTCAACTGCCAGTTTTTCAACTATTATTGACTTAACTTTTGTTGCAACATCTGCCATAATTCAATTTTTTTTTATTAATAATAATTTATAAATTTTAAGCGCACAAAGGTAATGTTTTTTTTTTTAATTTTGCAACCGAAAAAAAAATGTACTTGTAATGAGCAATATAGCTGTTTTAGCGTCTGGTTCAGGGAGCAACGCCCAAAGAATTTTTGAGCATTTTTCCGGAATTTTTGATGCAAATGTGAAAATTTTGATGACGAACAACAAAAATGCGGGGGTAATCGACCGTGCAAAGCGATTAAATTTGCCTGTAAAAGTCTTCGATCGAAAAGATTTTTTTGCCTCCGACCATGTAAAAGATTTTTTGTTGCAGGAAAATATCGACTGGATTGTCCTTGCCGGATTTCTCTGGCTGGTTCCAAAAAACCTGACCGATAGTTTTCCTAATAGGATTGTGAACATCCATCCCGCTCTGCTGCCCAAATATGGCGGCAAGGGAATGTACGGAATGCATGTGCACGAGGCGGTTATTGCCGCCGGCGACACAGAATCGGGTATCACAATTCACTATGTGAACGAGGAATACGATAGCGGAGATATTATTTTTCAGGCAAAAACCGCCATCGACGCCACGGATACTCCCGAATCGCTTGCCGGCAAAATTCACCAACTCGAATACGAATATTTTCCGCAAATACTGGAAAAGTTGATTGTCGGGGAAAAAGGATAACGGGAAAAAACATACCTTATATACAGGTTCTACTGGGAATTGTGTGAAAAATCCAAGAACCCTTATTTCCAAAGGTGCCCTTAGTAGAGACGCTCTTAATCGCGTCCTTATTCCCTTATTATTTCCTCTGAGAAAATAAGGGCGATTTACGTTGGGTATCAGGACTACTAAGTCTCCCAGCCTAAAAAAGGCATCACAACCAAGAGTAACAGGTATTGCATTGATTTTTAGAACAATTGAATTTAGTTACATAAGAGAACAATTGAATTTAGTTACATAAGAGAGGGAAATTTTGGAAATAAGGGGGTTGTATCGATAATTTATTGAAAACAAAAGTTTTCACACAATTCCCTGTATAACCTTTTTTACGTAGCCTTCACCGTTTTGTCGGGGCTGATTTTTGCCACAATAATGGCTGGAATTGTTTGAGTGGCAACAATAAAGGCAAAAGAGCATATATTCAGTAAGATAATGCTTTGCAGATTAATTGACACGGGGGCGACGGTAAAAAAATATGTTTCGGGATTCAGTTTCACAAATTCAAACAATTGCTGTCCGAAACACAGCATCAAACCCAGCATATTGCCGTAAGCAAGCCCGCGCAAAACTATGAGCGACGACTTGTATATAAATATCTTACGGATATTTCCGCTGCTCATGCCCATTGTTTTAAGTATTCCAATCATCGGAATTTTTTCGAGCAGCATAATCAGCAGGCTCGAAATCATGTTGAAACCGGCAACCACCATCATTATAATCAACACAATCAACACATTCATATCGATAATATCCAACCAGTTAAAAATATGTGGAAAATCGTCGTGAATTGTGTTTACATCAAGCATCGTCTCCTCGTCGATTTGACCGAAAATCCAGTCGCTGACCCTTGTACGGGCGCGGTCGATGTCAGTCAAACTGTTGAGCACAATTTCCATTCCCGATATTTGATTGCCGTTCCAGCCGTTGAGCCGGCGGATGTGGGCAATATCGCAGATAACAAACATTTTATCCATTTCTGCCAAATTGGTATCGTACAGACCGCTAACCGTAAACCGCCTGATTCTCACCGGCTCTTGAACAAAATAGACGTCAAAATGGTCGCCGGTTTTCAGGTTTAGCAGTTTCGACAGGCTGGTTGAAATCAATGCTTTGGACGACAGGGCGGTATCGCTCAATTCAAGCAGGCTGCCATCAACCAGATACTGTTGAAAAAATTCGTTGCCAAAATTCCGGTCAATACCTTTTAAAACAACGCCTTGTATTTCTGTTGCTGTTTTTATTATTCCTCCTTTATATGCATACTGTCGGAGATGCTTAACATCTGGCATATTGGCAATTGAGTCATAAAAAGGGTAATTGTTCAGAATTGGCGCTGTGTCGAACGAGTGATTCGAGTCGAGATTTGTAATGCGAAGATGCGCGTTGAAGCCCGATATTTTTTCCTTTAAGCCGGTTTTGAAGCCCGACAGGGTCGAAATTGCCACAATCATCACTGTGGCGCTCAACATGATACTGAACACGGCGATGCGCGTCATTACTTTTACCGAGCGGCTGTTGCGTTTGTCGAACGAGAGGCGGCGGGCAATAAAAAATTCTGTATTCATTATCGTTTTCGGGCAATCAGTATTCCGGCAATTACGCAGATTAACAACAATATACCCATCACTTCAAAAGGAAGCATATATTGATATTTTTCTGTTCCCATCAAAGTTTTACCAATAACTTTCATGTCGATTTCGTGATATTTTTCCACCGTTGTGTTGCCGGAATACATAAATTTATGTTTCACAATGACAAATAACGTAACGCCAACGCCCGCCAGCACTGCCAGCGTTGCCATAACAACTCGGCTACGGTCGCGTGGCTCAGGTTTGTATGTTCTTGACGTCAAAAGAATTGCAAAGATAAACAGAACTAAAATTCCTCCAACGTATATCGACAACTGTACGGCTGCAAGGAAATGATAATTAAGCAGAAAATACAGTCCCGCCGTTCCTGTCAGCACAAAAAGCAGAAAAGTGGTGGAGCGGAGTATGCCGCGATACGATACCGCAAGTATCGACGAAAGTATTATTATTGAGCCAAGTGTGTAGAAAATAATTGAATTAGCCATGATATATTTTATTTTGTCATTTTGCACTATCGAGCGTCGAACCTTCGCGATTCAGCTGTTTTTCCAGTTTATTTTTTGTAAATACTGCGTGTTCAAACTCATTCGACCAGCAAATTGCGCCATGCGGACAGGTCGAAGTGCAAAGAGCGCAAAAGGTGCAACTGCCCAAATCGTAAAGATAGCGGTCGAGAACTTTTTTGCTTTTGCCCGTCGTTTCGTCAACCATAGTGGCTGATACAACGCGAATTGTACCGTTTGGGCAGTTCATCATGCAAATTCCGCAGGCGGTGCATTTGTGCCGGTTATTTTCGTTGTGAGGCATAGTCAGCAAGCCTCTGAAATTATTGAAATATACTTTTTTACCACGATTTTCGGGATACTGTTCGGTGATTTTTGGGCGCATCAGGTTGAGCATCGTTATTCGCATTCCCTGACACAGCCGGTACAGCCCAATGGCTACATTTTTTATATATTTTACAAATTTATTCATTCTGTCAATACTTTATAATACAACAATTAACGACATCAAAATGATGTTTATCAAACAAATGGGCATCAGCACTTTCCACTCAAAATTCAGCATCTGGTCGATGCGCAGACGCGGGAACGACCACCGCACCCACAAGGCAATGAATACACAGGTAAATGTTTTTCCAAAAAACCATATAAACGATGGAATACAGTCCATTACGCTGTTAAATCCGTCCCAGCCGGCAATATGCAGCGGCATCCAGCCGCCGAAAAACATGGTGGCGGCAATGGCGGCAACAATAAACATGTTGAGATATTCGGCAAGATAATAGAAACCAAACTGTATGCCAGAGTATTCGGTGTGATAGCCGGCGGTAAGTTCCGATTCGGCTTCGGGCAGGTCGAAGGGTCCGCGATTTGTTTCGGCGTGTCCTGCAATGATATAGGTAAAAAAGGCGATGGCGGCAGGAATATGTCCCTTAAAAATGAACCACATTTCTGCCTGCTGTTCAATAATTTCGGAGATTTGCATTGTGCCGGCAAGCATAACCACGCACAGCAGCGACATTCCGGCGGATATTTCGTAACTTATTAATTGTGCGCCGCTGCGCATTGCGCCAATCATGGTATATTTGCTGTTGCTCGACCAGCCGGCAAGCAGGATGCCGATAACGCCAAGCGACGAAACAGCAATGAGATAGAACACGCCAATATTAAAATCGATGGCTTGCAGCCCGCGTGCAAAGGGCAGGGCGGCAAAGGTACACATCGATGCGATGACAACAATAAACGGGGCGGTGCGAAACAGAAAGCGGTCGTTGTGGTCGAGGCGTATCAGTTCTTTGAGCAGGATTTTGATCATGTCGGCAACTGTCTGAAAAATACCCCATCGACCTACGCGATTGGGTCCGATACGGCACTGAAAAGCGGCGCAAATTTTGCGCTCGGCATAGATAAGAATCAGCGCCAGCACTGCATAAGCCGCTATCAGCGCCAGCCCGACAAGAATAAATTCTGCTATTGTTTTCAACGGCTCGCCAAGCCAGCCGCCAAGCAAATTATCAATCCATGATGTTATTTCCTCAAAACTGTACATATATGTTTCTCAATAATTAAACTAAATAAATACATCATTTTTTTTCTTTTATTTCGGGCGCAAAAGTAGATGAAATTTTTAAGAGTTCCAAGTGGATAGTAAAATTGAATAATTGAATAATTGAGTAATTGAATGGCTATAGTTTAAAATAATATTGTTTCAAGAAATACTCCGTTAGGAGTTTCATATCAATAGAATATTAATATGTCCCCGTTGTTCGGACGAGGCTGTGCCTCGTCCGGTTTATCTTGGCAGGCTGCGCCTGCCAACAAAGGTGCAAATGCAGGCACAGCCTGCGTAGATAGAGTGGACAAGGTAGAACCTTGTC